>NZ_AP023032.1:4100000-4400000 GCF_019670105.1 Agarivorans albus
TTCAGTGACAAACTGCTCTTCTATATATAGGTGCAATACTTTAAGCAGTATCATTGCTTGAGGTGTATTCCCCACTTTATGCATTTCATAAAGCTCGCAAGCCATGGCAATAGGGGCGTTGGTAAGCCTTGGTAGAGAAAAGCAATCAAATTGAGTTAAACCAAGTTGTTGGAGCTCTATTTCTGACTCGCCATGCGGCAACGTTTTTGCCGACTCGGTGACTTGCTCGGCCTGGGCTGCGCTTGCGATATGCACTACACAATGTTTACGTTGTTCAATATTAACTTTGGTATCTTTATCGCTGCCATCTGGTTTTTTGCCCACCGAAAGCATCATCAGAGGTGGATTGGAGCTAACGGCTGTAAAGTATGAGAAGGGCGCTAAGTTATAAGAGCTAGGCTCTCCGTTATAGCTAAGCACCCAAGCTATAGGACGAGGCACTACTGTTTGAGTCATGCAGTGGTATATCTGATTAGCACTTAAACTTGAAAAATCGATGTACATCTAAGCTCTTCCTATATGCCGATAATAGGTTTGAATAAAAAGAAACCCGCAACTGCGGGCTTCAAGCACTAGTATAGAAAGAAAATATCAGCTTTCGCCAAGAACTTCAGCCAATGCCGCTAAACATAAACTCACGTTCTCTTTGCGGGCAGCGTAACCCATTAAACCTATTCGCCATGCTTTACCAGCAAACTGACCTAAACCCGCACCAATCTCTAAGTTATAGTTATTAAGCAACTTAGCACGAATTGCAGCTTCGTCTACGCCGTTGGGAATTGCCACTAAATTTAGCTGGGGTAAGCGACAGCTTTGGTCCACCATCAAATCTAGGCCTAACTCAGTTAGACCATCGGCCAACTGACTGTGCATATCGGCGTGCCGCTGCCAAGATTGCTCTAAACCTTCTTTATATAGGGCCAGTAATGACTCATGTAATGCATACAATGCAGTAACTGGCGCAGTATGATGGTAAGAACGCTTTTGCTCCCCAGACCAGTAGCCCATGACTAAGCTTTGATCTAAAAACCAACTTTGTACTTTGCTGTTTCGGCTAGTTAACTTACTAACTGCCGCTTGGCTAAAACTTACCGGTGATAAACCGGGTACACACGATAGACATTTTTGACTACCAGAATAAATAGCATCTATGCCCCATTCGTCCACTTTCACGGGGATCCCCCCAAGAGAGGTAACGGCATCAACAATGGTTAGGCAGTTGTGTTGTTTCGCTAAGGCACATAAGGCTTGAGCATCAGAAGCTACGCCGGTAGATGTTTCAGCGTGAACAAAGGCCAGAATTTTAGCGTCGGGATGCTGTTCAAGTGTTTGACTCACTTTCTCTATAGAAACGGCTTCTCCCCAGCTGTCTTCTACCACCACTGGAACACCACCACAGCGTTCTACATTTTCCAGCATGCGTTGACCAAATACGCCATTAATACACACAACAACTTTATCACCTGGCTCAACCAAGTTAACAAAACAGGTTTCCATGCCTGCAGAGCCAGGCGCGGATACGGCAAAGGTGTGAGCATTTTGGGTTTGAAATGCGTACTGCAACAAAGCTTTAATTTCGTCCATCATGTTCACGAACAAAGGATCTAAATGGCCAATGATAGGGCGGCTTTGTGCCTGCAATACTTGTGGAGAAATATCTGAAGGCCCTGGTCCCATCAAAATTCTACGAGGAGGGTTAAAAGAGCTAATATCCATGAAAGCATGTCCTTATATTTAATCTAATTATTTATTGTAATTATGAGTGTTGCGTAATTACTCTAACATTCAGGTGGCAACAATTGAACACAAAACAGCCAGAAGCATAAGCCTTTGAGTGATCTTTTCACTGAGCGCATAAACCCGATACATATCTCATTTGGCATTTATCAAAAAGCCTAAAAAGACAAATACAACTAATAGAAAGAAGCTAATAAAAACGAGTATTTATTGAACTAATCATTCTATAAGCCAAGCAAGATATGAATAAGATCTTTAACGCTACCCAAAAAACACTCAAACACAACAAAATTCACATAAAAGCAACATTGAAATCTTCATAGAAGATCAAAAACCACCATCGACAAATTGATCTAAAACAACAAACACACCGAAATCATAAACCACCCCAAGAGCTTTTAAATAAAAGGCATTAAGCCACTTAATCACTACAAAATTCGCTGTAGAATAATTACTCAAAGGCAATGCTAATAGAGCTACAAAAAACACAAACTGCAGAATCGCGCCGATTCTGGCTTAGCAGCTTAATAAACACACAAAAAAGGTTAAATGCTTAAAGTTCCCCATATTAACAAAGCACAAAAAAAGAATAATTATTCATGATTTATTCACACGGAAATTCCGCTCTCAAAAACCAAAATAAACATTAGTTTTTCTAATGATTAAGTTGCAGTTTTACTTGTTTGAGAAGGCGAATTTTCAGATCTATTATTGCCCCATCAACTGAGATGAGGTCTTCCATTATGAGCACTAACGTTAATTCAATTGGCAACAACAAAAATACTTCTTTCTTCCAACAACTTGTTGAGGTTTACCACCTTTGCAATACATGGATTTTGCGTCAAAAAACACGCCGTCAGTTAGCCCAACTACCAGCTTACTTACTACGTGACATTGGTTTAAGCGAAGCAGACCGCTACCAAGAATCACGCAAACACTTCTGGGAAAACTAAAGCTCCTTTAACGCTTTTCGCCAAGGACCTCAGGCTCATTACAAACGGCATGCTGCTTTGCACATGCCGTTTTTGTTTTTTCTTGCTACCATTCGCTTTTCAATTACCACGCAATTAAAACCACTATGCAAACTCAAGCCGCTAACCTTATTGTTGTATTAGGCCCTACAGCTTCAGGTAAAACCCATCTAGGTGTAGAACTAGCACGCCGCTATAAGGGTGAAGTGCTATCGGCAGATTCACGCCAAGTATATAAAGGTTTAGATATTGGCTCGGGCAAAGACTTAGATGAGTACCAAGAGATCCCCTACCATCTTATTGATATTGTAGAGCCCGACACCGAGTACAGTGTATTTCACTTTCAGCAAGACTTCTTCGCGGCTTATCAGCAAATAAAACAAGCTAACAAACTACCGATTATGGTAGGCGGTACCGGCTTATACATCGACGCAGTAACCCAAAACTATCAACTACACGAAGCGCCAGTAAATAAAGCCCTTAGAGATGAGCTGGCTGCACTAAGCCTAGAACAGCTGCAGCAACGTTTATTGTCGCTCAAACCAGAGCAGCACAATAGTACCGATTTAACCGTGCGGCCTCGTTTAGTAAGAGCGATAGAGATAGCCGAGTCAGACAAAACTATTGAGCCGCAAAACGCGCCCAAGTATCCAAGGATCAATCCTCTTTACATAGGGATTCGCTGGGAACGCTCAGTACTAAGAAAACGCATTACCCTGCGCTTAAAGCAGCGTTTAGAAGAGGGCTTAATTGAAGAAGTACAAAATCTTCATAGAGATGGCGTGAGTTACAGCAAACTAGAGTTTTATGGTTTGGAGTACCGCTTAGTCGCTCAGTATTTACAAGAGCAGCTCAGCTACAACGATATGTTTCAAAAGCTTAATTCTCAAATTCATCAATTTGCTAAACGCCAGGATACTTGGTTTAGGAAAATGGAGCGCCGTGGTGATACCATTCATTGGCTGGATCCTCAGCAAAGCCTGATAGAACAAGCAGCAAAGTTAGTAGAGCCACAACTAGAAAGCTTAAGTGCAGAGCTGCCTTAAGCCAACTACTTACTTGGTGGTTGCTTCGTCGACCACCGATAATAAAAAAACATCAGCCAATGGGCCAAACTTAAGCCGGCAAATGCTGCAAAAGCTAGCCATAGCGCGACAGAGTAAACAGCCACTTCACCGCTGTAGCCCAAACAGCACACCAATAGCAGCAAACTGCCTAGGTTGGCTTGCCACATACACTGTTGGCAACGGCCTAGCTTTTCTAAAAACCATGCCTTTTGGCAAAACTGACAGCTCACGGCTAAACCCTGTTAGAAACAATCTAAGCAAATTATCCACGAGTCATCAGTTTGATCAATAACTCACTGAATTTTGTATAGGGTGGACGCATCAGTTTTATTGCCGGAAAACGCCCTTGCTTAAACACGGGTAGCATTTTAGAAAACTGCACAAAACCGTCATAACCGTGATAGTGCCCCATTCCACTCGGTCCAACACCACCAAAAGGCAGTTCATGTTGGGCTACGTGCAAAAGCACATCATTGATACATAACCCACCAGCTTGAGTTTGCTGAATAACTTGTTGCTGGGTAGCGACCTGATTAGAAAATACATATAAAGCGAGCGGATGAGCATGTTGCCGCACATAAGCAATGGCTTCGTCTAACTGCTGATATTCCACTACTGGCAATATTGGGCCAAAGATCTCTTGCTGCATTACATCGGCGTCTTCAGCCACATTTAACAATAAACTTGGCGCTAGCTTTTGCTTACTCTCCCCTGGAAGTAAAGTAATGCTCTCGGCGCCCTGCTCTATTGCCTGCTGGCTTAGCTTATTTAGCCTATCTAAAAAGGTTTCAGAAATGATGCTGGAAAATGCCTGATCGCTCAGCTCTTGATAATGCTTCTTACAATAAGCCACACAAGCATCAACAAACGCTTGGCGCTGTGAGTGATGCAGTAAAACGTAGTCGGGTGCTACGCAGGTTTGGCCAGCATTAAACAGCTTACCCATCATGATACGCTCAGCGGCCAGTTCGACCGGATAGTCTTTTGCAATAATGACCGGAGATTTACCGCCCAGCTCTAGGGTAACTGGGGTAAGGTTAGCAGCTGCAGCTTGCATAACTTTGCGGCCAGTATTGGTTGAGCCTGTAAACACCAGATGATCAAAGGCGAGGCTTGAGAATTGGGCACCGCGGCTGCCATCCTCATCGGCATATAGCCTTACCAAATCCTCAGGAAGATACTGAGGCATTAGCTCGATAAGCAATTGGGTTAATGCTGGGCTAAGTTCCGACATCTTAATCATCACTTTGTTGCCAGCGGCTAAAGCATCGGTAAGCGGCCCTATAGCTAAATACAATGGGTAATTCCAGGGCACTATTACCCCTATCACTCCTAGTGGTTTTGCAATCACTTGATTACTCGCGCCTAAGTGCCAAATGCTAATACCTCGCCTCTGTGGCTTTAGCCATTTTTTAAGGTGCTTTAAGGCATAGCGTATTCCCTCAATAGAAGGAAATAACTCGATCAACTGGGTTTCATGTGAGCTACGGTGACCAAAATCTCGGCTAATCGCCTCAATAATGGCGCTTTGATTTTCCATCAACAACTTTAGCAACTGTTGTAGGTTGTATTTGCGTTGCTGCAAACTTGGGTAGCTTTGCTGAACAAAGGCTTGTTTTAGGTTGGTTAAGTCACTAGAAAATTGCTGTTGATTCACATCTGTCACCATAAACACTCTATAATCATAAATAGATTATGTTACCCATGGTAACTTGTAAAATATAAATGATGATACTTGAACAAAATTATGACAGGTAGCATAGTTTAGTCGCATCGAACAGTAGCATAGTTTAGTCGCATCGAACAAAGGGAGAGCAATCATTAATCCAAACCAATTTACCGCTCCTTGGTGGGCCAGAAACAAGCATATTCAAACCTTATTACCTACTTTTTTACGGCGGAATAAGCGCTTAAAGCTAGCTTGGCAAAAACTGGATTTAGCTGATGGAGACTTTGTAGACCTGGCTTGGATAGAGAGTGCTGAAGCTCGTTCATCAAACCAGCCCATTGTTGTGGTGTTTCATGGCTTGGAAGGCAGTGTTGAATCACCTTACGCGAAAGGGATACTACAGGCTTGCCAGCAACAAGGTTGGCGCGCAGTGGTCATGCACTTTCGCGGCTGCAGCGGTAAACCGAATAACTTGTGGCGTGGTTACCACAGTGGCGAAATTAAAGATGCTACAAGCTGTATCAATTACTTACACCAGCAATACCCCGAGGCTCCATTACTGGCATTAGGTTATTCCTTAGGTGGTAATATGTTAGTCAACTATTTAGCCAAAACGCCCAACTCTCCACTGGCTGCCGCCGCTGTAGTATCGCCTCCTTTAAACTTGGGGGCTTGTTCAGAGCGTTTGCAGCGTGGCTTTTCCAAAGTTTATCAACATCACTTGTTGTCACGAATGAAACGTAATCTATGTAAAAAAATTGAGCGTACCCAGCAGGCTCCTCTTAATGCTCAACAAGTCCAAACTTGGCGTAACTTCGTACAGTTTGACGAACACTACACTGCAAAAGCACATGGCTTTAAGGGCGCCGCCGACTATTACCATCGCTGTAGCGGCTTGCCTTTATTAAAAGAAATTACCCAGCCAACCTTGTTAATCCATGCAGCTGATGATCCTTTCATGGACCAACGGGTTATTCCCAAAGCAGATCAATTAAGCCAAGCTGTAGAATATCGCCTCAGCAATACCGGTGGACATGTAGGATTTGTTGGTGGTAGCCTGCTGCGCCCACAATTTTGGCTTGAATCAACTATTCCAGCTTGGTTTAAACAACAACTTGAGCAGACATCAAAATGATCATTCCTTGGCAACAATTAGAACCCGCCACCTTAGATGCATTACTAGAAAGCTATGTACTGCGCGAAGGCACCGACTATGGTGATCAAGAGTTGAGTCTTAGTGACAAACTAGAACAAATTAAACAACAAGTTATTAACGGCTCGGTTTTAATCGTATACTCTGAACTTCATGAAACAGTAAACTTAATTGCCAAAGAGCAATTTGATGCCTCTGCCATGGAAGGGCAGCAGGATGATGGGTAAACCCTGTTTATAATCATCACCAACAAATAAGGCCACTATGTCAGCTAAGCATCCCGTTATTGCGGTTACCGGTTCATCAGGCGCTGGAACATCAACTACCAGCGAAGTATTTGCTCATCTGTTTAGGCAGCACAAGCTAAACGCCGCCTTTATCGAAGGGGACAGCTTTCACCGTTACACTCGCCCAGAAATGGATGTAGCTATTCGTAAAGCTCGCGAACATGGTAAACATATTAGCTATTTTGGCCCCGAAGCTAACGACTTTAATTTGCTGTACGACTTCTTCAAACAATATGGCGAAACGGGCACCGGCCAATATCGTCGTTATCTGCATACCTTTGATGAAGCAGTACCTTACAACCAAATGCCGGGTACCTTTACGCCTTGGCAAGATTTACCCGAAGACACCGATGTACTGTTTTATGAAGGCTTACACGGCGGTGTGGCCTACGATGATAAAAACGTAGCCTCTAAAGTTGACTTGCTCATCGGTATGGTGCCGATTGTAAACTTAGAATGGATCCAAAAACTGGTGCGAGATACCACCGAGCGAGGCCATTCTCGCGAAGCAGTGCAAGAATCTATCGTACGTTCGATGGATGATTACATTAACTACATCACCCCTCAATTCTCTCGCACTCATATCAACTTTCAGCGAGTCCCCACGGTAGATACCTCTAACCCATTTAGCGCTAAAAGCATTCCAACCTTAGATGAAAGCATGTTAGTTATTCGTTTTCGTGGCCTAAAAAACGTCGACTTTCCATTTTTATTGCAAATGATCGATGGTGCTTATATGTCACGGCAAAACACCATTGTGGTACCTGGCGGGAAAATGGGTTTTGCCATGGAGTTAATCCTGTCGCCAATGATTCAGCAACTATTAGAGACAGGAAAAATTCGCTAAGTTAAGCAGATTCAATACGATAGCTGTGGCTTACTTCACAGCTTTTACTCAACATTAGCGACACAGAACAGTACTTCTCCATGCTTAATTGCACTGCACGTGCCACATGCTTTTCACTTAAATCAACCCCGGTAACCACAAATTCGAGATGAATTTTGGTAAATACTCGCGGCGTACCTTCTGCCCGCTCAGAATCGAGATTAACTGTACAATCAGTAACTTGCTGTCTAGCTTTGCTCAAAATAGAAATAATATCTACCGAACTACAGCCACCAGCCGCCATTAAAACGTACTCCATAGGGCTTGCCGCAGCCTTTGCACCATCACCATCCATCTCAATTTGGTGACCTGAGCTACTTTTTCCAATAAATTGCAGTTCTTTAGACCACGAAACGGTCGCTTTCATGTTAGATTCTCCTAGGGAATATTTCGTCGACCAGCTTAATCTAGGTCAAGGTTCAAGGCCAGCGTTTGACTCATACTAAAGGCGTATAAATGCCTTGCAGCAAAGCCCGAAGCCTTTTATGCTAGAGGCGGAATGGACGACTATTAAAATAAATACAGTTTGCGTGTTATAAAGCTAGCAAACAATTATAAAGACAGAGGATTTCTTTAATATGGTAATTGGCAAACCTCAAGCTGATCCGGTGATGGAGTGGTTTCTTTCTCACTGTCACATTCATAAGTACCCATCAAAAAGTACTTTGATTCATGCTGGCGAAAAAGCTGAAACACTTTACTACATTGTAAAAGGTTCAGTGGCAGTATTGATTAAAGATGAAGAAGGCAAGGAAATGATCTTGTCTTACTTGAATCAAGGTGATTTCATGGGTGAATTGGGTCTTTTCGAAGACACTGAAAATCCAATTCGTACTGCTTGGATCCGCGCAAAAAGTCCTTGTGAGGTAGCGGAGATTTCTTACAAGAAATTCCGTCAGCTAATTCAAGTTAACCCTGAAATCTTAATGCGCCTTTCAGGCCAGATGGCTAACCGCTTGCAAATCACCAGCCAAAAAGTAGGTGACTTAGCATTCTTAGACGTTACTGGTCGAATCGCTCAAACGCTATTAAACCTAGCTAAGCAGCCAGATGCTATGACGCATCCAGATGGCATGCAGATTAAGATCACTCGCCAAGAGATCGGCCAAATTGTAGGTTGTTCTCGCGAAACGGTAGGCCGTATTCTTAAGATGCTAGAAGAGCAAGAGTTAATTACCGCACACGGTAAAACTATAGTGGTTTACGGCACACGCTAATAAAATCACCATTGCTCAAATAAAAAGCCGCTTAATGCGGCTTTTTTGTTTTTTAAGAACGGTTGTCGGTACTACTAAATATTTTATCTGCCGACGCTTCTACAAAGCCTGAGTACAACTCGCCATCAGCCTTTGCATAACGCAGCGCAAACTCATAAAAACAACTGGGTATGCTGTGTTTACTGTCACTAAACACCACCTCCGTTTGATCGGCCATTGTTGAAGATTGCTCAAGCAATACTTCTGGTGACCCTTTAATCTCTCCACCCACCGTATTTAAGTTGAAGCCAGCTTCCAACAATTTTTGATTAACCGCTTGTAGGCTTTGGTAGCCCGCCAGCTGATTTACCGACACGGTAAAGTGATTAGCGCGGTAGCCATAGGCTGCTAACCATGCAGCATATTCGCTTTCAGCGAGTAATGCTTGGTAATCGCTATAGCTTAACTGCCAAGGTCGACCAGAAAAGAATACTTCTGGGCGTTGATATAACTCGTCGTTCACTTGGCTGGCCAAACGCTGAACAATATCTTGCGCTTGAGGAGAAAGGCTTTCGACTTGTAACTCACTAATAAACACCTTGGGTACGGTTGGGTCACTATGTTCAAAGTGAGCCGCATCGAGGTGCTTGTTAGCAAAGTGATAAGTACCACCTTGGACATAACCCATTGCTAGCAAGTGCTTGGCAAACGCTTCTACACCGGTATTAGGCAGATTAAAAGTGCGCACCGCGATGTGATCATTAACGATTGGAGCGCCGCCACCCAGTAAGGCATGAATCGACTCTGCGCTTGGTGTTACCGCCAAATACTGTTGCCATAAACGCTCAAAGAATAAATCGATAGTCATCGCTAACTCCTTAGAAGTGTAAGCCTGGACTTAAGGTAGCTGGCATTACACTGGCTTTACCTTCCATCGACGCCACTGGGTAAGCACAATAATCGGCAGCATACTTCGCGCTAGCGCGATGATTACCTGAAGCCCCAACTCCGCCAAAAGGCGCTGCGCTAGAAGCGCCAGTTATGGAGCGATTCCAATTTACAATACCTGCTCGAATGCGGTGGCGGAAGTTTTCCCACAGAGCTGCATCGTTACTTAACAAACCCGCAGATAAGCCGTATCGAGTGTTATTGGCTTGAGCAATTGCACTGTCCCAATCGTCATAACGAACAACCTGCAGCAAAGGGCCAAAGTATTCTTCATCGGGTAAATCGGCTATTTTGCTCACCTCAATAATGCCCGGGCTAACAAAGCCCTTATCCGCATCTGTTTGCTCTAGCTCTACTAAAGACTCACCACCCAATGCTGTTAACTTTTCTTGAGCGCTAACCATTCCTGCAGCCGCTTTTGCACTGATCATGGCACCAATGAATGGTTGTTGCTCGGCATCGTAGTCACCCACTTCAATTGCCTTAGTCACAGATACTAAACGCTCTAAGATTTGCTCAGCTTGCTCGGTTTTTGGTAAATACAAACGGCGTGCACAAGTGCAGCGCTGACCTGCAGAGATAAAGGCTGATTGCACAATATCGTGAACCGCGGCATCTACATCATCAACCTCAGCCACAACTAAGGGATTATTCCCCCCCATCTCTAAGGCCAAGATTTTATCCGGCTGGCTAGCAAACTGCTGATGCAGAACGTGGCCAGTATTAGAGCTGCCCGTAAAGAACAAGCCATCAATGCCTGAATGCGACGCTAAAGCTTTACCAGTGAGCACTTCACCCTGCACCAAATTAATTACGCCATTGGGAACACCTGCTTGTTGCCATAGCTTCACAACGTGCTCAGATGTCTTAGGTGTTAGCTCCGAAGGTTTAAGCACCACTGTATTACCTGCGATCAACGCGGGGATAATATGGCCATTAGGTAAATGACCCGGGAAGTTGTATGGACCAAAAACCGCAACCACTCCATGGGGTTTATGACGCAATACTGCAGTTGCAATGGGCAGCTCAGAGCTTGACTCGCCAGTACGCTCAAAATAGGCTTTCTCTGAAATGCCTGCCTTGCCGATCATTGCTGCAATTTCAGTACGAGTTTCCCATAAAGGTTTCCCCGTTTCTTGAGCTATTACCAAGGCTAAGGCTTCTTTGTTTTCTTCAAGCAAGCCAGCAAATTTTTTGATGATTGCAAGGCGCGCCTCAACACCGCTCATGTACCAAGAAAATTGGCTATCTCGTGCTGCTGCTACTGCGTTATCTACTTGGCTCGCAACTGCTGACTTACCCTGCCACACTGACACATTTTTAGCCGGATCAATCGAGTTAAAAGCCTCGCCCTCACCAGCCAACCATTGACCGTTAATAAACTGATTTAAATGTTCCATCTACAACCTCAAATCCTTTATTGCTGCCCGCGGGCAAAATTATTGTTCGAAACGCAGTGCGCCAATGCGAATTTGCTCACCATCGGTCACCTCTAAGGCCTTAGCAGCTTCTTTAGAAATCACTGCGTGGCTTTTTTTGCTATCTAACTCTATCTGAGAAACACATGCTCTAAACTCTTGTAAACGCGCATTGGTAAGCAGCATTTCTTCGGCTGCTTCGCTAGGTTGCCCAACATGTACGATTACTTTGAAGGAATGCTTAACACTCTCAATCAGCTTGAGTGGACACTCAACGGTAGGGCCAGCATCAAAGATGTCTACATAACCGTGCTTGCAGAAACCCTCAGCCTCCAATAATCGCAGCGCCGGTCGAGTTTTTTCATGTACTTCACCAATTACCGCTTGCGCTTCTTTACTAAGCAAATTGACGTAAATGGGATACTTGGGCATGAGTTCAGCAATAAACTCTTTCTTACCTACACCGGTTAGGTAATCGGCGGTAGGGAAATCAACACTAAAGAAGTTATCTTGCAGCCATTGCCAGAAAGGAGAACGGCCTTGCTCGTCGGATACGCCGCGCATTTCAGCAATAACTGAGTCGTTAAAGCGTTGCGGGTGCTCGGCCATCAACAAAAAGCGACACTTCGACAATAAACGACCATTTTGACCTTGTCGGTGAGACTCTTGCAAAAACAAGGTGCATAGCTCGGTCACGCCGGTGTAATCATTGGTTAAGGTGAGCGTTTCCACCACGTTGTATACATTTAGGCTACGTGAAGCATGTACAACTTTGCCGAGATGATAAGTATAAAATGGGCTGGCCATGCCTACTGCGGCATCTATGGCGCTGGTTCCCACTACTTCGCCAGTTTCGGTATCTTCGGCCACCATTAAATAATGCAGGTCGCCAGGGTGGTCGATATCACTGGCAAACGATCGAATAGAATGCGCGAGCTTTTCACGCAATAAAGGTTCGTCTACCGGTAAAGAAGTAAAGCCTATCCCCGAACCCACTGCCATTTGTAACAAGGCAGGGTAATCCGTTTCCTTAATAGGACGGATAACTAACATGGCTATTTCTCCCTTTATTAAATAGCATGAAGCCGTAGCTAAGTATTAGCCACTATTTGTGTTTATTAAAAGTATTGCTTGGGCTGAAACCTTTAACGGCCCCAGCCCAACTGGTTTAGCCGTTTACCACGTTGGCAACAGCTTGCTCAAAACGCTGCATGCCTGATTCAACGTCTGCCTGAGGAACAATAAGAGAAGGAGTAAAACGCACAACATTAGCACCAGCAACCAGAACCATTAAGCCTTCTGCTGCAGCAGCTACTAAGAAGTCTCTAGCTCGGCCCTGGTATTGTTCATTTAATACCGCACCTAACAGCAAACCTTTGCCACGCACTTCTGCAAATACCTGATACTTTTCGTTGATGCGATTAAGTGCTTCTCTAAACCATTGTTCACGTTGCTTAACGCCACTTAGCACTTCTTCAGAATTAACAATATCAAAAGTCGTTTCAGCTACGGCACAAGCCAATGGGTTACCACCATAGGTGCTACCGTGGGTGCCGACTTTCATTGAAGCTGCAATAGCCGTAGTGGTTAACATCGCGCCAATTGGAAAACCGCCACCTAAGGCTTTAGCCGAGGTTAAAATATCTGGCGTTACACCTAAGCCCATGTATGCGTATAGTTCGCCAGTACGGCCGACACCGGTTTGCACTTCATCAAAAATTAGCAATGCTTGGTGTTTATCACATAGCTCACGTACTTTTTGGGCAAACTCTAAGTCAGGGCTAATAATGCCGCCTTCACCTTGCAAGGGCTCCATCATCACCGCACAGGTTTGATCATCAATAATGGCTTCTAAGGCTGCAAGATCATTGTAAGGAATGTGTTCTACATCGCCGGGTTTTGGTCCAAAGCCGTCTGAATAAGTTGCTTGACCACCCACGGTTACAGTAAAGAAAGTACGTCCATGGAAGCCTTGTTCAAAAGCGATGATTTTGGTTTTATCGGCAGAGCCATGCTCAATAGCATAACGGCGCGCTAGTTTTAGTGCGGCTTCGTTGGCTTCTGCGCCAGAATTACAAAAGAACACTTTCTCAGAAAAGGTACTGTCTACCAATTTTTTGGCTAAACGCAATGCTGGCTCATTAGTGAGTACATTACTTAAGTGCCATAGTGAGTTGCCTTGGTCGGTTAAGCTCTTCACCAACGCAGGATGACAATGGCCTAAGCAGTTAACGGCGATACCACCAGCAAAGTCGATATACTCACGACCGTCTTGATCCCATAAACGCGAACCTTCACCCTTCACCGGAATAATGGCCGCTGGTGCATAGTTTGGAACCATAACTTCATCGAATAGCGCGCGAGTAACAGCGTGTGACATGTAGTGTTCTCCTTTTAGCTTTCTGGCTATTCCGTTATACAGGGCCAGAAAGGTTAATAGTTTGTAAACAGTTTGGCGATTATGGCAAATCTCAAGAGCCTTGTCTGAGCATAGTACCTTTAAGCCATACAAAATATGGCCATTTTTACGCATATTCAGTGCATAGTTCTAAATCAATTATTGCTAAGCTGACAGAAAACAGCCAAAGACTTAGCCACTACAGCATAAATATGCACAATCTATTCATTCTATAAAATCACTAGATAAGCATTTATAGAATCTAAAACGTTCTACTTTGTAGAATCAACAAAGTTAGCTAATAACTGTAAACCTTGTTGTGTAAGTATACTTTCTGGATGAAACTGCACTGCATGGATCGGTAAATCCCGGTGTTTTAACCCCATAATTTCAAGCGCTTCGCCCTCATCATCTTGGCTCCATGCAGTGACTTCTAAGCACTCTGGCAAGCTGTCTTTCGCCACCACTAAAGAATGGTAACGCGTTACCATTTGTGGATTAGCCAAGCCCTTAAACACTGATTGCTGCTGATGATAAATGGGCCGTACTTTGCCGTGCATAGCTTGTGCTGCACGCACCACCTGTGCACCAAAATGCTGCGCAATGCATTGATGACCCAAACACACCCCCAAAATAGGCAAGCGCTGAGCAAACCTGGCAATCACATCTAGAGATATGCCAGCCTCGTTAGGCGAGCAGGGCCCTGGCGATATTACCAAATGGCTGGGGGCTAATTGTTCAATTTGCTCTAGAGTAATTTGATCGTTACGACGCACTTCAACCTGAATACCTAACTGCGAAAAGTATTGATATAGGTTGTAGGTAAATGAGTCGTAATTGTCGATGATAAGTAACATGTAGCTTGAGCAAACCGTGTATAAGTCAAAACCAAGAAAGTCGCTATAGTAGCCGATTTTAAACGGCGACACAGCGACTATTCGGTGCAGTTTAGTTTAATTCAACTTGCAGCATCTTCGCTCAAAGCTTTAGGCTCAACAAATACTATCTCAGTGTAGTTATTCTCATAAAACTGATTGGCTAATGCTCGCAGCTGTTTACGCTGCTGCACCAAATCGCTAAGGGCAAGTTGAGATTGTTGGCATTCTAACTCTAGAGTTACCCAAAACCTGCGGCCGGTTTTCATTACCATGGCATCAGCAACACTAAAACCATCAACTAATGACTGCTCATTAAGTGCCGCTAAAAATGGCTTAGTGTGGGCATCATCAGGGGCACTAAGCAGTAACTCTTTAAAACCGTTTTTAACCAATAAATACGGATCTTTTAGAAACACCAAGGAGAACACAATTACCAATATTTGGTCCACGTAGCGGGCTATCCAGCCGATGCTGCTATCTTGAATCAACAACACAATGATAAGCGCGACGCCAATAGCACCAGAGATCACAGAGTTGATTAACCAACCCTGCTGCTCCGCTAGAAGCAAATTAGATGCTTGTTTTTGATTGCTACGCAAACATACATACCACGCAAGTAAGCATCCCGCTACGGCCGGCACCACATACACTAACATCATGCCTATTTGTGGTTCTCGCCCACCAGCTAGCATGGTTTGCAAATTGGCTGATAAGGCAAATGCTACCAAAACTAAAATCGAGATGCCTTTCACCATGACCATTAAGGGCTCAAATGCAAAATAGCCCATGGGAAAACGTTCATTGTAGTTTTGGCTAGTTAAGTAAGCGATACGGATACCTATGAATGCCATAATTGAGGATAGTAGATTAAATACGCCATCTAGCATAATGGCGCCAGATTCGGTGTAGACCCCCATGGCTATGCCCCACATAGCAAGCAGCAAAGCAATTATTGCCGACACAACTAAGGTTTTACGTTCAAGATCCATCTATTCCTCACAGAGCCAATTATCAACACATTGATATACAAATAGATACTAGCAAGCACTAGGCTATGCCACTAGTATTAGCTAGACATAAAAAAGCCCAGCAATTAGCTGGGCTTGTCGTTAATTAAGTCGCTACTACTTCAAACTAATAAAACCTAGTACGTCATAAACTGCACGTAGGGTTTTACTGGCTTGCTCACTGGCACGTTCTGCGCCTTTAGCCATAATAGCCTGCAGAGCTACTTCATCTTCTCGTAGCGCTTGATAGCGAGCTTGAATAGGCTCCATCATCGCAACCACAGCGTCAGCGGTGTCTACTTTCAGGTGTCCGTACATTTTACCTTCGTAGCTTGCTACTAAGTCATCAATTGACTTACCAGTTGCCACCGACTGCAAAGTTAGTAGGTTAGATACACCAGGTTTTTCATTACGATCAAAGTAGATACGCGCCTGCTCATCAGAGTCAGTTACCGAAGCTTTAATCTTTTTGGCAATTTGCTTAGGCGTATCGTTTAGTAAAATGAAAGCCTTAGGGTTAGCATCTGACTTCGACATTTTTTTGGTTGGCTCTTGAAGAGACATTACCCGCGCACCAAACTCAGGAATATACGGCTCAGGCACTTTGAATATGTCGCCATATAGTGCGTTAAAGCGATTTGCCACATCTCGTGTCAATTCAAGGTGCTGCTTTTGGTCATCGCCTACAGGTACAGCATTAGCCTGATACAACAATATATCTGCAGCCATTAAAGCTGGGTAAGTAAATAAGCCAGCGTTGATATTGTTGGCATGCGACGCTGATTTATCCTTAAACTGAGTCATACGGCTCAGCTCGCCCATTTGCGTGTAACAGTTTAATACCCACGCTAGCTGAGCATGCTCTGGTACTTGCGACTGAACAAAAATAGTACTTTTATCTGGATCTAAGCCACACGCTAAGTAAGTGGCTAAACCATCTAATACTCGCGCTTTAAGTTCTTCGGGCTTTTGACGTACTGTAATGGCGTGAAGATCAACCAACATAAAATAACAATCATAGTCATTTTGCATGTCAATCCACTGATTTATCGCCCCAACATAGTTACCAATGGTTAATGAACCAGAAGGCTGAATGCCACTTAATACAATCGGTTTACTCATGTTCTTCCTATAAAAACTAATACTATGGGCTTAAGCCGTTACCGAGCCTTTAATTAACTCAAGCAATGATACTAGGCTGTCTGCCACAAAATCGGGGCCACTAAGTGCGATATCTTCACCGTAGTTATAACCATAGGTCAAGCCTAGCGAGCGACAACCCGCCGCTTTTGCAGCTTGAATATCATTTTTTGAGTCACCCACCATCAATAAATCAGCCATCTCAACCTCGCAGCGCTCAACTAAGTGCTGCAGCGGCAGTGGATCGGGCTTTTTACGTGGCAGAGAATCACCCGATAATACTACGTCAAAGTATTGTGCCAAATTTAAAGCTTCTAATAACGGCTGAGTGAATACGCCAGGTTTATTGGTGACAATAGTCATTGGCACATTCAACTTAGAAAGCTGTTCTAAACTCTCTGCAACGCCATCATACAACTTACTGGCAACACACAATTTTTCTGAATAATGTTGAACGAACAAATCTTTCGCTTGTAGGTACAGGCTCTCTTCAATATCGCTAGAAATAGCAGATGAACCAGACAAAGCGCGCTTTATTAACACTTCGGCACCATTGCCTACCCAGTGGCGAATGGTTTGTTCTGGAAATTGCTCGCGCCCCAAGTCCAGCAGCATGGCATTAATAGCCAAGGCTAAATCAGGTGCACTGTCTACCAAGGTACCGTCTAAATCAAAAGCAATTAACTTTACCGCTTGTAATTGGCTCATTTGTTTAACCTTAATTAGCAACTTTAGCCAGTTCGGCACGCATTTTATCGATTACCGCTTTGTAATCAGGTTGATTGAAGATGGCAGAACCCGCCACAAACATATCGGCACCCGCTTGTGCTACTTCAGCAATATTGTCTGGCGTCACACCGCCATCAATTTCTAAACGAATATCGTAGCCACTCTCGTCAATCTTTTTGCGCACAGCACGCAGTTTGTCTAGGGTATTTGGAATGAACTTTTGACCGCCAAAACCAGGGTTTACCGACATTAATAATATCATGTCTAGCTTATCCATTACGTAATCAAGACAGTGTAGAGGTGTAGCAGGGTTTAATACCAAACCTGCTTTACAGCCATGTTCTTTAATCAGCTGTAAACTGCGGTCGATGTGCTCTGAGGCTTCTGCATGAAATGTAATCATGCTGGCCCCGGCTTTAGCAAACTCAGGAATAATGGCATCTACCGGCTTAACCATTAAATGCACATCAATTGGTGCAGTAATACCGTAGTCTCTCAGTGCCTTACATACCATTGGACCAACGGTTAGATTAGGTACGTAGTGATTGTCCATTACATCAAAGTGGACTACATCTGCACCAGCAGCTAGTACGTTATCCACTTCTTCACCCAAACGGGCAAAATCTGCGGCTAAAATTGAAGGGGCAATTAAAAAAGGTTTGCTCATTGGGTTAACCATTGGATTTGAAAGTGCGCAATTTTAGCGCAGCTTGTGCTGTGATCCAATCTCTGTACAAAGATTGTTTTTATGTCATGCTGAAGTTATTAAGCAAAAGGGGCAACAAATGGCAGAAATATCATGTCTGTGTTGAAAAGTGTTCTCGGTGCATTGTTTGGTGTTCAATCGGATAAGCAACGCCAACATGACTTTAGCCAAGGCAAAGCTTGGAAATTCATCCTAGTTGGCATCATTATGGTTACGTTGTTTGTATTAGCGATAGCAGCGCTAGTGTCGGCAATTACCTAAGGGTGATTAATTGGCCTGATAATAAGCCAATAGCTCAGCAACTTTCATTCGTTGCTGCCCTTTACGACTAATGGTTCGGCGCACACTTAGTTGGCTCAATTCACTATGCTGATAAATGCTGCGAGTGAGCGGTAAATCATGATTGCTAATCAATACAGAAGCGCCCCGCTGCTGGGCCTCTATGGCTAAATCACCTAAACGTTCTTGGTCACTTCGATTAAAGCCTTTACTTGCGTAGTTGGTAAAACTAGCTGTAGGGCTAAGCGGAGCATAAGGCGGATCGCAATAAACTATATCGCCAGCCTTTACCTCGGCAAAGGTTTCCACGTAAGAACAGCAACGAAATTCGGCCTTCTGTGACTTCTCGGCAAAAAACTCTAGCTCTTGTTCAGGGAAGTAAGGGCGCTTATAAGAACCAAAGGGCACGTTAAAGCCACCACCTCGGTTATAGCGACATAAGCCGTTATAACCGTGACGATTCATATACAAAAACATTAAAGAACGTTGGTAGCTGTCTTTGGTGGCATTAAAACGTTTACGCACCTGGTAGTAATACTCGCTTTGATTGCACTCTTGCGTGAAGTAGTGTTTGGCATCATCAATGAACTGCTGCGGGCGTTGCTGCAATATTTGATACATGTTGATCAAATCGGGATTGATGTCACTCAATAAGTAGCGGGGATAATCGGTGTTTAAAAACACCGAAGCGGCGCCCACAAAAGGTTCTACCAGCAAATCACCTTCGGGCAATTGTTGCTGGATATCTTCAATTAAGCCGTATTTTCCGCCAGCCCATTTTAAAAAAGCACGTGTTTTCTTCATTACTATTGAGTCAATTCAAACTGAACCTGTTTAAATTGCTTAATCAAAGAATCAAGATTTTGCTGTTTTAAACTATTACGAGCGGCTTGGGCTTCTTCGCGTGTGGCAAAGTCACCATAAATAATTTTATAAGGAACATTTGGATTGGCGCTTGAACGATATACCCACACCTCATGCGCCCATTGTCGAGCCGACACAAACTGTTGCGCTTTTTCGCGATTATTTAGCGCCATTAACTGCAGGGTATAACGCTTGCTTGGTTTAGCATCCAACAGCGCTTTTACGTTAGTGACTTTGATAGGTACTTCTTCTTGAGTTACTTCGCTAGGCACTTGCTCAACAGCTAGCTCTTCTGCAGACTCTGCCAATAAATTACCACTATCCTGAATTTGAGCGACTAGCTCAGTGTCTTCACTAGGCTGGCTTTGTTCAGCCAGGAGCTTATTAACCACATCATCTTCAACCACTACCCGCAACTCAGACTCTGAGCTTTGGCTGGTTAAATCTAGCTCTTTAGGTAGATCTTGAGACGGCAGCTCTGCCGTGTCTGCTTCACTATTTGAACCAGCAAACTCTGATTTATTCTGTTGTGATTCATTAGCAGCGCTTTGGCTTGGAGAGCTACCATTGGCTAAGGTGGGCTCTTCCATTAACGCTAAGGCAATACGGCTGTCATCGCTTTGTTCATTACCGCCCCAGTCGTTGATAACTTGCACCAGTAAACCGGCTACCGCTGCACATAACACCACCGCAATAACGATATATAACTTACTTCTATTTGGGGCACTTGCTTCCGCCATGGGAATATCTCCGGTAACGATTTGATCGACAAACTGATAAATTAAACGAGGATTTCCTTTCGCCGAGGCGATGTGTTGCTCAATTGCTTGTTGGTTCTCAAATTCCGCCACGTACTCAGCACGATTAAATAGTAGTGAAGCCAATTCGAAAGATTCAGTATTATTTAAAGGCGGGACATCAAAATAGAGAACCTGGTTGCTTAGCGCATCCAGTTGCGCATTAAAACTACTGCTAGATTCGGCAAACAGTATTAATGATAAATCATGCTGATACAACTGATTGTAATGTTGGTAGAACTCTACCAACTCGTTTAGTAGCTCTACACTCACATTATGCGCTGCATCTATGATGATAATGAGCGGCGCTGAAGTTTCTTTTACATTGCGTTGAAAACTGTCGAATAATGGATCGTCTTGATTAAACAGCGGGTCTTTCAATAATTGTTGCAACAAATCTCGGCGTAAGCGACCGTCTTGCTCATTGGCAGCGCTTACCAAGGCATGATTGGCAAAAGCAGCGCTTTCAAGTACGGAGTTGGCCATTGACGACTTGCCAGACCCCGCCTCTCCGTTAACGCAAATGAGCTTTGCGCTAAAGCGAATTTGAGTGATCAGCCTATCGCGTAAGCGCAATTGACTTTGCAATTGTGCAAACTCGGCATCACGCCGCACTCCCACCATTCAAATTTGCCTTATTGAAATCGATTGATAACTGTTTTTATATCACTTTCAGTAATTGTATCAACTACTTCTGCTGTACCAATAGAGCTAGGTAGAACTAAACGGAGTTTTCCATCCAATACTTTCTTATCACGCATCATGTGCGGAATAAATTCAGCTAAGCCCATACCTTGGGGTGGAACAATGGGTAGCCCAGCACGTTCAATCAACGTCCGCATACGTGTTACTTCACTTTGACCAATCATACCCGCTAGCTCAGCAGTTTCGGCGGCCATAACCATACCCGCTCCAACGGCTTCACCATGTAACCAAACACCGTAGCCCTGCTCAGCTTCAATAGCGTGGCCAAAAGTATGACCAAGGTTTAGTAATGCACGAATACCTTGCTCGGTTTCGTCTTTAGCCACTACTTCAGCCTTAATTTCACAACAACGCGCAATTGCTCGTGTCATTAACTCTGGGTCGATTGCCATAAGCTGATCAAGATGAATCTCTAACCATGCAAAAAACTCTGCATCATAAATAATGCCATACTTAATCACTTCCGCCATACCAGCGGCAAGCTCTCTCTTATCCAAAGTGGCTAAACAATTTATGTCAATCACCACGGCTTTAGGCTGATAGAACGCGCCTATCATATTTTTACCCAAAGGATGATTAACTGCCGTTTTACCGCCCACTGATGAATCAACTTGTGATAACAATGTAGTAGGCACTTGAACAAAAGGTACTGCGCGTTGATAACAGGCTGCAGCAAAGCCGGCCATGTCACCAATAACGCCACCGCCCAACGCAACAATGGTGGTATCACGGCTATGTTGCTGGGCTAATAACTCAGAAAATATTTGGTTTAAGGTATCTAAGTTTTTGTATTGCTCACCATCAGGTAAGGTTACTACATCCACTTGATACTGACTTAAACATGCCAACAATTGCTCCAAATATAGCGGCGCAACCTTAGTATTTGTAACCACCATTACCTTTTTACTGGTAATCGCAGAACTAAATAAGTCAAGTTGGTTTAATAACCCTTGGCCAATACTAATTGGGTAGCTGCGCTCGCCTAGAGCAACGGTCAAACATTCCATTGTTATTTTAGAATCCTAATAATTCGATGATTTGGTTTGCCACTGCTTTTGCGCTTTGGTCATCAGTTTTCACTGTGTAGTCAGCGACATCTGAGTACATTGGATTACGTTCTTCTGCCAAGTTCTCTAATACTTCGCGAGGCTCATCGGTTTGTAGCAGTGGGCGACGCTTATCGCGTTGCGTGCGAGCAAACTGTTTGTCGATTGTGGTTTCAAGGTACACAACAATACCACGAGCAGAAAGATGATTGCGGTTCTCTTTACTAATTACAGAGCCACCACCTGTTGCTAATACAATGCCCTGAAGTTGTGAAAGGTCATCAATAACACCTTCTTCACGAACCCTAAATCCGGCTTCACCTTCTACGTCAAATACCCAAGCGATATCGGCACCAGTGCGGCGCTCAATCTCTTGATCGGTATCGTAAAATTGCAAATGTAACTGCTGTGCTAAATGACGACCAATTGTGCTTTTCCCAGCACCCATTGGTCCTACAAGGAAGATATTTCGTTTCTCAGCCATGCTTCTTCAAATTTGTCTTTGTCTATTTTCTCCCCGCAATGCGGGCACCTGATGTACCAACCTTAGTAAAAAGATCAGGGCGCGATTATCTCGTTTGAGCGGGAGTTTGGCAACAGCAAAATCACTCCTATACCGAATGACTCGGTATAGGAGTGATAACAGGTGGGCGTTTATAGTGCGTCGAGCAAGATTCGAGGCGTTACAAAGATTAACAACTCGTTCTTTTTAACGCTTTCAGAGGTTGTTCTAAAGAAGTAACCCAAGCCAGGTACGTCACCTAAAATTGGCACCTTCTTCACACGGTCAACATTTTGCTGTTGGTAAATACCACCAAGCACAATGGTTTCGCCGTTTTTAACTAATACCTGAGTACCAATTTCTTGCTTGTTAATCGCAACCGCAGGACCTGTTGGTGTAAGTACAGCTTCACCTTCAGAATCTTGGGTAATAACTAAATCAAGAATCACATTGCCGTCTGGGGTAATTTGCGGGGTCACCCGTAAACTGAGCACCGCTTTTTTGAAGGTAACCGACGTAGCACCACTTGAGGCATTTTCTACATAAGGGATCTCACGACCTTGCTCGATGTATGCTGCTTTTTGATTAGCGGTTGTGATTCGCGGACTGGCGATCACTTCACCTTTGTTCTCTTGCTCTAGTGCTGAAAGCTCTAAGTCCAGAATCTGACCATTGGCTAGTTTAGCAACTTGGAACGCGATCGAACCGGCTGGGTCAGCCACTGGTAAGTTAACGTTTAAGCGGTCATCTAAATCTGGGATATTGCCTGCTAGCACATCATCAGCGCCCTCAAGTGTACCCGAAGTAATACCAGTGCTACTGCCCACTGAACCTGAGTTGGTTACACCCCAACGAATACCTAGTTCTTCACTTACATCATCGGTTACGGTAACCATACGCGCTTCGATAACAACTTGCTTAACCGCAATATCGAGTTTCTTAACCATGGTTTTAATGTTGGCCAGTGACTCTTCAGTGTCTTTAATAAGCAAGGTATTGGTACGCTCATCAACCGCTACAGAGCCTCTCTCAGACAACATAGAGGTTTGCTCACTTTTAAGCAGTGCAGACAAGTCTGATGCTTTAGCATAATTTACCTCAATGTATTCAGAGTAGAGTGGTGCTAAATCAGCCACTTGCTGGGCACTTTCTAGTTGCTGTCGCTCTTGCTCTGCTAGCTCCGCAGCAGGGGCAATTAGCAATACGTTGTTATCTAAGCGTTTATCTAGGCCTTTGACTTTAAGAATAATATCAAGCGCTTGCTCCCAAGGCACATCATCCATACGTAGGGTAATGTTGCCGCGCACAGAATCGGTAGTAACCAAATTCAGTTTGTTAAAGTCGGCGATTAACTGCAATACCGTACGCACTGGAATATCTTGGAAGTTCAGGGAAATAGGTTTTCCTTGATACTCAACTATGCTGCCTTCTTCTGCCTCGAGCTTTTTAACTTCAACTAAGAACAATTCGCCTGATTGGTCATAGCGGTAATCAAATTCGCCGTCGATAGCAATTTTAAGCTGAACCTTGGCATCATGCTTAAATACTTCAACACTCTCTACTGGAGTAGCAAAGTCATTTACGTCCATGACATAAACGTTTTCTTCTGCGATATCAGTATTATAAAAATCAACAATTAAGCTATTATCCCGGCGCTTAATATCAGCCGCTATAGAGCTATTGTTGAGATCCACCATAATCTGACCAGAGCCGCCTTTACCGCGTCTAAAGTCTATGCCTTGCACCGTATTGATAGTCGCATGCTCTACGCGACTAGCATTTTCGAAAGCATCATCAACTGTGCTTTGTGCTGCAGCCGCGGCCACAGGCAAAGCGCCAAGCTTAACTAAAATGCGCTGTGACTCTTTGCTTACTTGGTATGGAACCAAGCGCTCTAGTGCTAATACCAACTGTAAGCCAGACTCAGTTTGTAAACTCTGAACTTGCTTAACGCCGCCACCATCAATGGGTAACGGGTTAATTTTTAGTGCTGAGCTTGCGTTGGCCACATCGATTACAAGTTGATTTGGAGAGTACTCGAGATGGTCACTGACATTTTCCACGGGTCCATCAAACAACAGTTCGATTTCCACCGCCCCCTTAACCATCGGGTTGGTATTTAATTGAATAAGTTGAGCATTTGCCCAAGCCTGCGTTATGCAACAAAACACACCAGCCAACACCAAGCCGCTTTTGTATACTCCTTGCAGCATCTTTCCCTTCATGCCTATTTCCCTATTGATCAGCTTTCGAGAGCGAAAGCTGAGTAGTTCTTTCGTTCCAGCAGCCTTCGCCATCTGAAACAACTTCTTGAATATCTAAACCTAAGTCACTTACTTTAGTGATTACGCCATGATGTAACCCTAAGTAGTAGCCTTTCTTCACGCGATAAAGCTCGCCACCTGGCGCTTCAACAAGCGCCCAAAGACTGGGCCCATCACCTAATATGCCTCGCATGGTCAAACTAGACAGCGAAAACTGTTCTAAAGCTTGCTTAGTGCGCTCGGCGTTTGGCGCTAAGGAACATTCTTTCTCAGTACTTAAAGCGGTATTAGCCGCTTCAGGAGCAGGGCTAGTAAATGGATTTCTCCGTTCACTCGCCTGATAAGCAAGATGCTCAAAAGGTTTAATTTCAGGTACATCTTCTTTGACCGGAACTTTACGCGCCTTCACTTCCATTACGTATTGCTGTAGATCGTCTTTCGAACCTTCACAGCCAAACAATGCAAGCATGGTTAATCCAATTGCTAGTGCTCTCATCATTTCCCCTTCGCCGCCGGTTTTTCTTTATAGCGGTAGGTTTTGGCTAACATGGCCATACTTAATGTCCCGCCATCACCTTGTTTTTTCATGGTGATGTTATCCAAAATCACGATCCGTGGTAATGCTGCAACAGCGCTAACAAAGGCGCCAAGCTGGTGATAGCTACCACTCACTTCCAATTTGATTGGTAGTTCTGTGGAAAACTCATGCTCGACTTCTGGCTCCCAGTTAATCCGGCGGAACTCTAGACCATTATCAATGCCAATAAAGCTAAGCTCGTCTAACAAACCTGGAATTTCATGCTTTTCAGGAAGCTGTTTAAGCAAAGAAGCGAAGGCCTTTTTCATTTCCTCAACTTGCTTCTGGTACTCAGGTAGATTACCCGCTAAAGCCGCTTTCACTTCAAATTTTTGTCGCAACTCTTGCTCTTTCGCCTCAAGCTGAACCAGCTTGGTTTTTTCATCGGCGATTTGGTAGTAATAATACCCAGCAGTGATTAAACCACAGACTACGACGACAAAAACGATTTTAGCTAGTTTCGGCCAAGTTCCAATACTTTCTAAGTCGAGTTCGTTAAGCTCTTGTAAATCCATTACTTAGCCTCCTTTTTATCATTAGGAAGGCCGAGATTCACCGCAAAGTTTAGTTGGAACTTACTGAGTTCCATATCCGCTTGTTTACCCGGTAAGGCAACAATAGAACGAATACTTGGCGTTCCTAACCACACGCGCTGTTCAATATTACGCATGAGACTTGCTACGCGGTAATTCGCTTCACTTTTACCATCTAAATTAATTGCGGAGTCCTTAAAGGCTAAACTATCTAGATATACGCCAGTGGGTGCAATCAAAGGCAGGTTATTGAAAATCTTAGTTGGAATATTTCGACTTTCTTGAAGCGTTTGAATAAGAGCGATACGTTCTTTAAGGCTTTGCTTCTGCTCTTTAATTTTACGAATTTCGCCAATTTGATGATCCAAAATGGCAATTTCTTTTTCTAAGAACTGATTTCGAGCACTTTGTTTATCTTGCAAGCCTGTGTAATAGTTTTGCACCAACAACAGCGCTAACACAGTGATACCAGCAGATGAAGCTAGAGCTACCCAAAAATCGCGTTTTTGTTTGCTTTTAACCTCTTCACGCCAAGGCAGTAAGTTAATGTTAGACATTATCAAAACTCCTTAACGCTAAGCCTAGGGCTACCATATACTTTCCGCCTTCCTGGCGAAGGCGTTCTCTATCAACAGAGCGGTCGAATAAACAATCATTAAATGGCTGCGCCTTTATGACCGGCATTTCTAAGTCAGTCTGCATTTGAAACACTAACTCATCCGATAAGGCACTACCGCCACTTACCGCAATTGCATCCAGCGACTTATAACCACTTGAACTTAAAAACAACGACACCTGACGACGTACGTTTTGAATGACACCGCTAACAAACTGAGCGAAAACATCTATTTCATAGTTTTCAGGTAAGCGACCACTTACCTTCATCTCTTTGGCTTCTTCGATACTCAAACTATAGAAGCTAGCAATTTGTTGGGTATATTGCGCCCCACCAAAGTTTTGCGCCCGGTTATATACCACCTCGCCTTTATCCAAAATAGCGAAGTTTAGTGTGGTTTCACCAATGTCGACCAGACCAATGATTTTGTTTTCATCGAGTTCTTCGTCTTGTTGGTTTAATACAAAATTCCAAGCCCGTCCTAGAGCATGCGACTCTACGTCGACAATTTTTGCGTCGAAATCTGCGTTTGCCAATACTTCAGCACGAATGCTTACTGCCTCAGTGCGCGCAGCACTAAGCAATACATTATTACGGTTAGGCTCACTTTCGTTAATACCTAACACTTCAAAATCAAGACTAATTTCATCAATAGGAAATGGAATTGAGTTTTCAGCTTCAAGTTCAACTTGAGTCTCTAACTCTAATTCAGACAAACTACTGTCCATGTAAATTACTTTAGTAATTACATGACTACCTGCGACTGCGGTCGCAACCTGACGGTTGCGTGAGGGGAGCTTTCGCCTTAATTCACGCAAAGATTCAGTAATCTCTTCCGGAGAAACAACTTGGTTATCAACTAATGCGCCTACCGGTGTTTCGACTTCGGCCACAGACTCAACTTTTAAACCTTTTGAGGATTTAGAAAGTAAAAGTCCTTTAATGGTGGAAGAACCAAAGTCGATCCCTAGTAGAGCAGTCGATGTTTTTTTACCTATCCCTAGTACCATGACTCGCCAACTATCTTTTTTAAATTTAAACAGTTACCTGTTGTTGCAGAATAACGGGTTATTGATTTAGGTGCTAATAGTTATTAAGAAAGTTGTCGAAACAGGTCACAATTTGACGATATAATCGGCGATTCTTTAGATACAGAGTGCAAAATTCGGAATGAAATGGCTTAAAAGACTGTTATTTTTAGTTTTCTTGGGAACAAGCTTAGGCTTAGCAGCCATCACCGCACTATATTTTTATTTTGCGCCACAACTACCAGACGTCTCAACCTTACGCGATGTGCAATTGCAAACTCCAATGCGAGTGTTTAGCGCAGACGGAGAATTGATTTCCCAATTTGGTGAAAAAAGACGGATCCCTCTACAAATTGAAGAAGTACCTGAACAAATGTTACAAGCATTTCTCGCTACCGAGGATGCTCGATTCTACTCTCATCCAGGTATCGATCCGATCGGTATTACTCGCGCAGCGGTTAACTTAATCGCCACGGGAGAAAAAAGCCAAGGTGCGAGTACCATTACCCAACAGGTGGCGCGAAATTTCTTTTTAACCCGAGAAAAAACCTACATCCGAAAGATCAAAGAGATCTTTCTAGCAATAAAAATCGAACAAGAACTATCGAAAGATGAAATCTTGGCGCTTTATTTGAACAAAATCCCCTTAGGTTATCGCTCTTTTGGTGTTGGCGCAGCAGCACAGGTTTACTATGGAAAAACCGTAGACCAGCTAACACTGCCACAAATTGCGGTAATTGCAGGCTTACCTAAAGCCCCTTCAGCATTAAATCCTATTCGCTCGCCAGAACGGGCCAAAGACCGCCGCCGCGTGGTGTTAGGGCGAATGTTAGAGACAGGCTACATTGATCAGGCGACTTTTGATGAAGCCAATCAAGCGGCAATGACAGCGACTTACCATGGGGCTGAGATTACTCTAGCAGCACCTTACTTAGCAGAAATGGTGCGTCAGCAAATACTGCAGCAATTTGGCGAAGACGCTTATACCACTGGGATGGATGTTTACACCACAATCAGTGCCAAACGTCAAAATGCAGCGACTCTAGCACTAAGAGCTAACTTAAAAAGTTATGACCAACGCCACGGTTTTCGTGGAGCGGTTAAACGGTTATGGACGGCCGAACAAGCCCAATTAAGCGCTGAAGAGATAGTTAAGCAACTTAGCTCTCTACCGAACTATGGAGAGCTACGGGCTGCTGCAGTGACCAGCATTGAAGATAAACAGGCAAAAGTGATTGTAAAAGGTGGTTCTTTTGGCGTAATTGCTTGGGATGATATGAAATGGGCTCGGCGCTTTGTAACCGATACTCGCCAGGGTCCAGCACCAAAATCTGCTCAAGAAATTCTTAATGTAGGTGATGTGATTTGGGTTGAGCCACTAGCAACTCAAGTAAATAGTACTGTTGAAGTAAGCGATGTAGCCTTAAGTGACGACGCAGAACAACAAAGCGTTAGTAACTACTCGCTCTCTCAGTTGCCTGATGCTGGGGCAGCATTAGTTGCTATATCGCCATTAGATGGTGCGATTGAAGCGCTAGTAGGAGGCTTTAGCTTTAACCAAAGTAAATTTAACCGGGTAACTCAGGCTAGCCGCCAAGTAGGCTCAAATATAAAACCTTTCCTTTATTCTGCAGCATTTGAGCAAGGCATGACCTTAGCAAGCTTAGAAAATGATGCCCCAATTAACCGCTGGGATAAGGCAATGGGGGTTGCGTGGAGACCCAAAAACTCGCCGCCTGTATACGACGGACCGATCCGCCTAAGAGTTGCATTGGCCCAATCTAAAAACGTGGTATCGGTGCGCTTAATGCGAGACCTAGGTGTCGATACCATAATTGATCATCTGGCAAAATTTGGGTTTCCTAAAAATGAATTGCCGCGAAACGAATCTCTATCGCTAGGTTCAGCATCGCTAACTCCAATGCAAGTGGCTAGCGCCTATGGTTCATTTGCTAACGGGGGCTACCTAGTGAGCCCTTATTTTATTGATCGAATCGAAGACGGTGAAGGCAACATAATATTTCAACAGGTACCTAAGGTAGCCTGTGATAGCTGTTTTGAGATCATTGATAAAGCGCCAAATCTTGAAGAACTATTAAACCAAGCCGGCGATCCCTTAAAACAATGTGATATATCTTTTGCTGATGAAAGCGATTTAGCACCAAGAATCATCAGTGCCGAAAATGCCTTCTTAGTTTCTCAAGCGATGAACAGCGCGGTTTGGGGTGGCGGGAGCTGGGCACATAAAACCGGTTGGAACGGCACCGGTTGGCGTGCTGCAAGAGCTTTAAAACGCCGAGATATTGCCGGCAAAACCGGTACCACCAATGATGCTAAAGATGCTTGGTTCTCTGGCTTTGGCCCCGACTTGGTGGTTACGTCTTGGATAGGCTTTGATGACTTTAACCGTGAACTTGGTGAAGCGTCTTATAATGCCAATTTAGACAAAAACCAAGTTACTGGAAAGGAATTTGGCGCACGAACAGCCCTACCTGCATGGATAGATTTTATGGAAGTAGGTTTAGCGGGTGTACCAGAACAAGCTTGGCAAGCCCCACGAAATGTATCAACAGTTCGTATTGATCGCTCAACGGGCTTACTCACTAAATCTAGTGACCATACCACCCGCTTTGAATTTTTTGAGGAAGGCACCGAGCCAACAGAATATGTAAAACAATCTGTTAACTCAGTGTTCGATAGTGAAGAAGAGCTATTTTAAGACAGCGCAGAATGCTGTTGAATCAACTTAGCTAACTGGTTAAAGCAGGGGCGCCGAACAGAGTTATTGCGATATAGCAAACTTATTCGGCGGCTCGGCTCAGGCGAACTAAATCTTCTATAGCAGATACCGCTTTGTTCTTCAGTATCAGGAATAGCTAACTGCGGTAGCAAGGTAATTCCCATACCCGCAGCCACCATATGACGCAAAGTCTCCAAACTCGTCGCCTTAAAGCTAGTATCTTCTTTTGCGCCGGCAGCAAAACAGTAGCCCATTGCTTGGTCGCGTAAGCAGTGACCATCTTCTAGCATTAGTACCTGCTCACCACTGAGCTCTGAAAGCTCGACCTCATTTTGCTGCTGCCACTTATGGTTTGAGGGCATAGCAAGCATTAGCGGCTCATCAAACAGATCGATGGCTCCAAAGCGATCCATTTCTGGAAGATAAGCAAGCAGAAGGCAGTCTAGCTCTCCTTCTTCTAACCTCTGCAACAATACATTGGTCTGTTCTTCATAAAGGAAAAGTTCCATTTCGCTAAACTCTGAACGAATATGCGGAACAATCTTGGGTAACAGATAAGGAGCTACGGTAGGAATTAGGCCAACATGAAGTGGCCCAGCCATCGGAGCCTGGAAGCTCTTAGCCATATCTTTAAGACCTTTTACTTCGAGCAAGATGACTCTAGCTTTGGCTGCTAACTCATCACCAGCATGAGTGAATATCACTTTGCGCGAAGTACGTTCAATAAGCAATAAACCAAGCTCTTCTTCTAACTTAGCTATTTGCCCACTCAAGGTAGGTTGACTAACAAAACATTTTTCAGCCGCTTTGCGAAAATGCTTCTGCTCTTGCAAAGCGACTAAATACTCCAAATCTCTTAAATTCAAAAGGTATCCCCAGGGTTTTATTAAACTCTCTATTTATAGATCCTAAATCAATAACTTCACTAGTGTAACAATTATCGAAAAGAGGTTAATTAAACGTGGAAATGCCGAGGACAGCTTCAGGAAAAAAATAGAAAGCTCTAATGCCCGAGAGCTTTAGAGCTTTAGAGCTTTAGAGCTTTAGAGCTTTAGAGCTTTAGAGCTTTAGAGCTTTAGAGCTTTAGAGCTTTAGAGAAATAAAACTTAGGTTTTTTCGATAACAAACTCTAATTGAGGAAGCAGTTGCTTACCTGTTGGCTGCAACACTGGCAGCATGATGTAGTTATTGCCACCATTTAAGCCAACACCATCATTAAAGTCTGTATAAAATAAAGCTGTTTCTGGGTCTGCTGGTAAGCTGTCTCCTGCTGGCACTACAGCAAATTGGTTGCTATAAGGGTGAGCAGGTACATTGATAGCACTACTATACTCCCCAACAGCCACACTGCTAGCTACCAAAACCAGTTCCCCACCATCTTCTTTGGTCATGTAGAAGTCGAGAGGGCCTTCATAATCAGCATAACTATAAACGTTAAGTAGACGTACATTAACGCTCACGTTAGAGGGTCTAGAGCCTTGAAAAGGTACCTTCGCTAAACGGAGACCTTTATTACTACCTATATAACCGTATGCGTATATCCAGTTTCGACTATTTGAGCTAATCGTGAAAGTTGAACCAGCTTGACCAACAATCGTCCCGGCGTTTGAGTCATAAGCGGTAAAAACAACACTTTTAGAGGATATATCTTCTTCCCAGCTATCAAAATTAACAAACTCACCATTATGATTTGCGTATGCAACGCCTTCACCAATTAAACTACTGGGGGTGTTAACGTAACTATAATAAAGGTCAAGAGGAAGAGAGTACTCTGCATCATAAGGGTTAATGTATAGATTCAGAAATGCCGCACTAGTAGGTATCGTCGATGCATTGTTTTCATCAGCTGTTGAATTACTTCCATCTAAAGCAACGCTACCATCACCTCCACACCCAAATAAACTAAATGACACTAAAAATGCCATAGCAAGTTTTATCTTACGTCCTTTAAACATACCGCTTCCTTGTCAGCAAAAATTCAATAAAAATGACATATTCGCCAATAATATCATTTAATTAAGTGACCTTAATACTTTTAAGTAGAAAGTCATTAGTTATAGAGAGATTATTTTTGTTAATGTTGAAGGTGGTCAATTTTTCTAGCTTGAATCGCTAATATACGCGGAGTCAACGGTAAGGCTTTGTGCACTAAAATAAAAAAGGCCGCCTAAGCGACCTTTTTTCTGCTGTGCTACTCTTCTTATTCGAAGATTTTAGCTACAACACCCGCACCTACTGTACGGCCACCTTCACGGATTGCGAAGCGTAAACCTTCGTCCATCGCGATTGGGCAAATTAGCTCTACAACGAATTTCAAGTTGTCGCCTGGCATTACCATTTCTACGCCTTCTGGTAACTCTACAGAACCAGTTACGTCAGTTGTACGGAAGTAGAACTGTGGACGGTAGCCTTTGAAGAATGGCGTGTGACGGCCACCTTCGTCTTTGCTTAGTACGTATACTTCAGCTTCGAACTTGGTGTGTGGAGTAATTGAACCAGGTGCTGCCAATACTTGACCACGCTGTACTTCGTCACGCTTAGTACCACGCAGAAGAATACCACAGTTCTCACCAGCGCGACCTTCGTCTAGAAGCTTGCGGAACATTTCTACACCAGTACAAGTTGTCTTAGTAGTCTCTTTAACACCTACGATTTCAATTTCTTCTGAAACCTTGATGATACCGCGCTCTACACGACCTGTTACTACCGTACCACGACCTGAAATTGAGAATACATCTTCAATTGGTAGTAGGAATGGCTTGTCGATGTCACGCTCTGGCTCTGGGATGTAAGTATCTAGCGCTTCTGCTAGTTCTACAATTTTCGCTTCCCACGCTTCTTCGCCTTCTAGGGCTTTAAGCGCTGAACCTTGGATTACTGGAATGTCATCACCTGGGAATTCGTATTCAGATAGAAGTTCACGTACTTCCATTTCTACTAATTCTAGAAGCTCTTCGTCGTCTACCATGTCACATTTGTTCATGAATACGATGATGTAAGGTACACCAACCTGACGAGAAAGTAGGATGTGCTCACGTGTTTGTGGCATTGGGCCATCTGTAGAAGCTACTACTAGGATAGCGCCGTCCATCTGTGCTGCACCAGTGATCATGTTTTTAACGTAATCGGCGTGTCCAGGACAGTCTACGTGTGCGTAGTGACGAGTTGGAGTGTCGTACTCTACGTGTGAAGTAGAAATGGTGATACCGCGCTCGCGCTCTTCTGGAGCGTTATCGATTGCTGCGAAATCTTTAGCTTCACCACCGTATACTTTTGCAAGTACGTTGGTAATAGCTGCTGTTAGAGTTGTTTTACCGTGGTCAACGTGGCCAATTGTACCAACGTTTACGTGCGGTTTTGAACGTTCAAATTTTTCTTTAGACACGATATGTACCTTCTTTTCCATTCCAATCTGCCTCACCCGAGACAGACCAATCATAGTTGAATTAGTTTACTTTGCTTCAACAATAGCATCAGCAACATTTTTCGGCGCTTCGTTGTACTCTAGGAATTCCATAGAGTAAGAGGCTCGCCCCTGAGTTGCCGAACGTAGATCTGTAGCATAGCCGAACATTGCAGACAGCGGCACTTTAGACTTAACAATCTTTAAGCCCGCAGCCCCATCGTCCATGCCTTCAATTATGCCACGACGACGATTCAAGTCACCCACTACATCCCCCATCCAATCTTCAGGGGTTGTAACTTCTACTTTCATCATCGGCTCGAGCAGTACTGGATCAGCGTCCAATGCACCTTTCTTAAAGCCCATTGCACCGGCAATTTTAAACGCCATTTCGTTAGAGTCAACATCGTGGAATGATCCATCGAATAAGGTGACCTTAACATCAAGTAGCGGATAGCCAGCCAATACACCCTGATCCATCTGCTCTTTACAGCCTTTATCAACAGCTGGGATGTATTCTTTTGGAACAACACCACCAACAATCTCGTTGACAAATTCGTAACCAGCACCTGGCTCTAGAGGTTCCATACGCAACCAAACATGACCGTATTGACCACGACCACCCGATTGACGTACAAACTTTCCTTCCACTTCAACTTGCTTGCGAATTGCTTCGCGATAAGCAACTTGAGGTTTACCTACATTACAATCAACGCTAAATTCGCGCTTCATGCGATCTACGATGATATCTAAGTGTAACTCACCCATACCAGAGATAAGGGTTTGTCCAGATTCTTCGTTAGTTTCTACGCGGAACGATGGATCCTCGGCAGCCAACTTACCTAAAGCTACGCCCATTTTTTCTTGGTCAGCTTTGGTTCGAGGCTCTACGGCAATCTGAATTACCGGCTCAGGGAATTCCATACGCTCAAGAATCACTTTACGATTCATATCACATAAAGTGTCACCCGTGGTTACGTCTTTAAGACCAATCGCAGCGGCGATATCACCAGCACGAACTTCTTTGATCTCTTTACGATCATTTGAGTGCATTTGCACCATACGACCTAAACGTTCACGTTTTTGTTTAACCGAGTTATACACCGCAGTGCCGGTTTCAACCGTCCCCGAATAAACACGCATAAAGGTAAGTGTACCCACAAATGGGTCGGTGGCAATTTTAAACGCAAGAGCCGCAAACGGCGCGTCGTCATCTGCCGGACAAGCAACTTCATTGTCCTTTTCGTCTGTACCTTTAATTGCTTCAACGTGGTTTGGAGCAGGCAAGTATTCTACAACCGCGTCAAGCACTGCTTGAACACCTTTGTTTTTAAATGCACTACCACAAGTCGCTAGCACGATCTCATTGTTTAGGGTGCGCTTACGCAAACCAAACTTAATCTCGGCTTCAGTCAACTCGCCTTCTTCAAGATATTTATCCATTAATTCATCGGTAGCTTCTGCAGCAGCTTCAACGAGTTCTTCGTGTAAAGCCTCTGCACGCTCTACCAAATGAGCAGGAATATCTTCGTAATTGAAGGTGGTACCTTGGTCTGCTTCGTTCCAGTTAATGGCCTTCATTTTGATCAGGTCAATAACACCAACAAATTCGTCCTCAGCGCCTATGTTCAACTGAATAGGTACACAGTTGGCACCTAAGCGATCACGGATTTGATCAATTACTCGTTCAAAGTCTGCACCAGCTCTATCCATTTTGTTCACGAATACCATTCGCGGAACAGAATATTTGTCAGCTTGGCGCCACACTGTTTCTGATTGAGGTTCAACACCAGATGAACCACAAAATACAACAACTGCACCATCTAATACACGCAATGAACGTTCAACTTCAATAGTAAAGTCAACGTGTCCAGGGGTATCGATGATATTAATACGGTGTTCGTCGTACTGGGCGTTCATACCACGCCAAAAGGTGGTAGTAGCCGCAGAGGTGATGGTAATACCGCGTTCTTGTTCTTGCTCCATCCAGTCCATGGTGGCTGCGCCATCATGCACCTCACCTATTTTGTGAGATAGACCGGTGTAGAAAAGGACACGTTCTGTAGTTGTTGTTTTGCCAGCGTCAACATGAGCAACAATACCAATGTTACGGTAGCGCTCAATTGGAGTTGTACGAGCCATTGTTATCCTCTTGCTAAGGAGTAATCCTTAGTCTCACATAGAAAGTAGCGCAGCTGCTAAGCAGCTGCGCAACCAATTACCAGCGGTAATGTGCAAACGCTTTGTTTGCGTCGGCCATACGGTGAACGTCTTCACGTTTCTTAACCGCAGAACCTTTGTTTTCAGCTGCGTCTAGGATTTCACCCGCTAGACGTAAAGCCATAGATTTTTCACCACGTTTACGTGCTGCATCTACCATCCAACGCATACCTAGAGTGTTACGACGTACTGGACGTACTTCAACAGGTACTTGGTAAGTAGAACCACCTACACGGCGAGATTTAACCTCTACCGATGGGCGCACGTTTTCAAGAGCAACTTCAAAAATTTCTTGGTGAGACTTGCCTGATTTATCAGCAGCAGCGTCTAATGCACCATATACAATCTTTTCTGAAATTGATTTTTTACCATCAACCATTACTACGTTGATGAACTTAGCCAGTAGTTCTGATCCGAACTTAGGATCTGGCAAGATTTTGCGTTGACCGATCACTCGACGTCTTGGCATTTTAATATCTCCGGTTTGCTTCAGGTTTCCCCAAAACGAATTTTAAAAAAATTTCGCTATAACTAAATGTTTGGCCTTACTTAACGGAGAGCCGTTATGACTTAGGACGTTTAGCGCCGTACTTTGAACGTCCTTGACGACGATCACTTACGCCAGCACAGTCTAATGCGCCGCGTACGGTGTGATAACGCACACCTGGTAAATCTTTAACACGACCACCGCGAATCAAAATTACGCTGTGCTCTTGTAGGTTGTGACCTTCACCACCGATGTAAGAAGTCACTTCGAATCCGTTAGTTAAACGAACACGAGCTACTTTACGTAGTGCTGAGTTTGGTTTCTTTGGTGTGGTGGTATATACACGAGTACATACACCACGACGTTGTGGACACGCAGCTAGTGCTGGTACGTTGCTTTTAGCAACCTTACTTGCACGTGGCTTGCGAACCAACTGGTTAATCGTTGCCATTCGAAATAGCTCCTGAAATTACATTTAAACATGTGAAAAAATCTACCCCAATTTTGGGGAGGCGAAATTTTATGCGCTTGCAGGTAAAGAGTCAAGGCTTGCAATGATCACAAGCTTGATATTTTTGATGAATGGGAGCTGAGTTACCAAGTCATAGAGGGCGTGTGTTGTTCGGTTAACATTACCAAATCTTGGTAATCGATCAGTACGCTATCGCAGACTTCAATACCCCGAGCCCTCACATCGGCACTTAACACAGAGACTCTAGCGCTTTGTGCAAGTACCGTTAAACGCGTGTCATCACGCAGCCATGAGTAAACAGCATCTTCGATGAGTACTAGATGCCCACCGTTTTCAAGCTGAGCAAGGCAGCGTTCGTAAGGGTCACTTGCATAAGGATGTCGCATAATATGTAGCATGCTAAAATCTCAATATTGCATGAGCATGACAGCATTCTGAATAGAACTGTTTTGCTTGTTTAACTCTAACGCTAATAGCAAGTTGTTCTAAAGAAAGGCCACGTTCTTTTAATGATTGTTGATCAACGTAGATCTCTTCAACGTCGTAAAGATCCAACAAACCATAGGTAGGAAGCACATCTCGTTGCTTAATGTTAGTGGGGTTTTGCCCCTTCAATAACTGATAAACCCCATCGCCCTCAAAATAGGCGACAATATCTTCCGATACGGCAGAGGCAGCAAGTGCAGCATCCAGTGTTTCTCGTGCTAAAGAGTTGCCGTGTGGTGCGTGACTAAATACAAACACTAATGATTTGCTCATAGATGCACCACTCTATCGCTACTTAACATCGCAGTAGCCATTTCGGCTAAACCAGACATATTAAACTCGTTGTGCATATTCGCCGGCAATTGATTTACTGCTGCTTCTTCCTGACCAATAACTCCTCTGCGGTAGGCAGCTGCACTGCATACAAGAAGCGAACACGCAGATGCTTTTTTTATATCGAGCCAGTGCTGATGAATATTTACTTCATCACTTGCTGGTAGCGAAGTAGACAGGCCATTACTCACCCCATCTAGATAAAAGAATACCGTTTTTATCTGATGGCCAGCTTCAATCAAAGCATTGGCAAAGTTAAGCGCCGAAGCACTTCCCTGCTTGCCATACAAGGGGCTAGTAACAACCAGAGTATAGGTAAGGCTCATAAACTACTTAATATGCGCAATAGCTTCTACTTCTACCAACACATCTTTAGGTAAACGCGCTACTTCTACACATGAACGCGCAGGTGCACTTTCTGGGAAGTAACTCGCGTAAACATCATTAAAGGCAACAAAATTAGCCATATCACTTAGAAAGCAGGTAGTTTTAAACACTGTTGAAGCATCTGCACCAGCAGCAGCTAATACCGCCATTAGATTCTCCATTACTTGTTTTGTTTGCTCGCTTATTCCTCCTTCCACGATCTCCATCGATTCAGGATCTAACGGGATTTGGCCTGAAGTAAAGACCAATTCGTCAATTTTAGTTGCTTGAGAATATGGGCCAATTGCAGCTGGAGCCGCTTCTGTCGATACAATTTGTTTGCTCATAAAATGCTCTGGATTTTGTTGTTTTTAAAAATGGAGTCTGTGACGAACGCTAACACTTGTCAAATATTTTGCAGAGGGATAGTTAAAGCGAAGACATTAAAAAAGGCAGCCAATGGCTGCCTTTTTTATCTTAGTAGAGTCAGCTACTACTCTGTTTCGCCACCAGGGGCTGCATTTAGTAGAGCTGCTAAGTTATCAGCTGCTTCATCTGCAGTAATTGGAGCTGGCGCTTCAGTTTGATTGCGACGATTCTCGTGGTAGGCATAACCAGTACCAGCAGGAATCAAGCGACCAACAATAACGTTCTCTTTAAGACCGCGTAGTTCGTCCTGTTTTCCACCCACTGCTGCTTCGGTAAGCACGCGAGTAGTTTCTTGGAACGAAGCCGCAGAAATAAACGACTCTGTAGATAGTGACGCCTTAGTAATACCTAGTAACTCACGACGGTATACCGCAGGACGTTTGCCTTCAGCTTCTAATTGACGATTCTCAATATTCACACGGGCAACTTCAGCTTGCTCACCTAGCAAGAAGCTAGAATCACCAGCATCTAGAATCAAACACTTACGAAGCATTTGACGCACGATAGTTTCAATGTGTTTATCGTTAATCTTCACACCTTGTAAACGGTATACGTCTTGTACTTCGTTTACGATGTAGTTAGAAACAGGGCTAATGCCACGTAAACGTAAAATGTCATGTGGTGATTCTGGACCATCGGCAATTACTTCACCTTTAGCAACTTTCTCACCTTCAAACACGTTTAGATTACGCCACTTAGGAATCATTTCTTCGTAAGCATCGCCTTCAGCAGGAGTAATCACCAAGCGGCGCTTACCTTTGGTTTCTTTACCGAAACTAATAGTACCGGTAATTTCTGCCAAAATAGCTGGCTCTTTAGGCTGACGAGCTTCGAACAAGTCGGCTACGCGAGGTAGACCACCGGTAATATCTTTAGTACCGCTTGATTCTTGTGGGATACGAGCAATTGCATCACCAACACCTACTTCAGCATTATCTTCTAAGTTTACAATCGCTTTTGCAGACAAGAAGTACTGAGCTGGAATATCAGTACCGGCAATAAGTACGTCGTTACCAGAACCGTCAACCAATTTCACCATTGGACGCATTTCTTTACCAGCGCCAGGGCGCTCGTTAGGGTCCATAACGTGAATACTAGAAAGACCAGTTAGTTCATCAGTTTGACGGCTAACAGTTACGCCTTCAACCATGTCGATGAACTTAACGCGACCCGGTACTTCAGTAATAATTGGGTGTGTATGTGGGTCCCAGTTAGCAACTGTGTCGCCAGAGGTAACCGCACCACCGTCTACTACTTCAAGTATTGCACCGTATTGAAGCTTGTGGCTTTCTTTGGTTTGACCCATTTCATCAATAATGGTCAATTCAGTAGAACGAGAGGTTACAACTAACTTGCCTTCGCTGTTAGTTACTACTTTAGCGTTGTGTAGCTTAATAGTACCTGCGTTCTTAACTTGAATGCTGTTCTCTGCTGCCGCACGCGATGCCGCACCACCAATGTGGAAGGTACGCATGGTAAGCTGAGTACCTGGCTCACCAATTGATTGAGCTGCAACTACACCAACCGCTTCACCGCGACCAACCAAGTGGCCACGAGCTAGGTCACGACCATAACAAAGAGCACAAACACCAAAGTCGTTAGCACAGCTAATTACTGAGCGTACTTTAACGGTATCCACTGAGTTCTCTTCAAGAAGGTCACACAGTTTCTCGTCAAGTAGTGTTTTGTCTTTAAGCAGTACTTCGTTCTCAGTACCAGGCTTAATTACATCGCCTACTAGAACACGACCAAGAACACGCTCACGTAATGGCTCAACAACATCACCCCCCTCAATGTGAGGCGTCATGATAATACCGTCTTCGGTACCACAGTCAGTTTCGGTAACAACCAAATCCTGGGCAACATCTACTAGACGACGTGTTAAGTAACCAGAGTTAGCAGTCTTCAATGCGGTATCGGCCAAACCTTTACGCGCACCGTGGGTTGAGATGAAGTACTGAAGTACGTTCAAACCTTCACGGAAGTTAGCCACAATCGGCGTTTCGATAATCGAACCATCCGGTTTAGCCATCAAGCCACGCATACCAGCTAGCTGACGAATCTGTGCAGCACTACCACGTGCGCCAGAGTCGGCCATCATAAAGATGCTGTTGAATGAGTCTTGACTCTCTTCTTCGCCATCTTTGTTGATAACTGTTTCAGTAGACAAGTTGTCCATCATCGCTTTCGATACTTTTTCGTTAGCCGAAGCCCAAATATCGATTACTTTGTTGTAACGCTCGCCTGCGGTTACCAAACCAGCTAGGAACTGCTCTTGAATTTCGCTTACTTCGTCACTGGCTTCTTCCACGATGTCTTTCTTAGCATCAGGGATAACCATGTCGTTAATACCTACAGAGGCACCAGACAAGGTTGCGTAATGGAAACCGGTGTACATTAATTGGTCAGCAAAAATAACTGAGTGCTTAAGACCTAGTTTACGGTAACAGGTGTTTAGCAATCCTGAGATTTGCTTCTTACCCATTGACTGGTTAACTAAATCAAATGGCAAACCTTTAGGTACAATTAACCATAAAATGGCACGACCAATGGTAGTTTGCTTAATCTCAGTTTTTTCGATTTTAGAGCCGTCTTCAGCTACAACAACCTCAGTAATACGTACGTTTACACGTGCGTGAATACTGGCTTGTTTAGCGCGGTATAACTTCTCAGCCTCTTTAGGGCCAGAAAGGTACATACCTTCACCTTCAGCGTTAACACGTTCACGAGTCATGTAGTACAGACCCAATACAACGTCTTGCGAAGGAACGATAATAGGCTCACCGTTAGCTGGTGATAGTACGTTGTTGGTCGACATCATCAACGAACGTGCTTCTAACTGTGCTTCTAAGGTCAACGGTACGTGTACCGCCATTTGGTCACCATCGAAGTCGGCGTTATAAGCCGCACACACTAGCGGGTGTAATTGAATTGCTTTACCTTCAATTAGCACAGGCTCAAAGGCTTGAATACCCAAACGGTGCAAGGTTGGTGCACGGTTAAGTAATACTGGGTGTTCGCGGATAACTTCTTCAAGAATATCCCACACTTCACCGCCTTCGCGCTCAACCATTTTCTTAGCAGCTTTAATTGTAGTCGCAAGACCACGCAGCTCTAGCTTGCCATAGATGAATGGTTTGAATAGCTCAAGTGCCATTTTCTTAGGAAGACCACACTGGTGTAGACGCAGTGTTGGACCAACGGTAATTACCGAACGACCTGAGTAATCTACACGCTTACCTAGCAAGTTCTGACGGAAACGACCTTGCTTACCTTTGATCATATCGGCCAAAGATTTAAGCGGACGCTTGTTAGAACCAGTAATAGCACGACCACGACGACCATTGTCTAACAAGGCATCAACTGCTTCTTGCAGCATACGCTTTTCGTTACGCACAATAATGTCTGGAGCAGCTAGGTCTAATAGACGCTTCAAACGGTTGTTACGGTTGATTACACGACGGTATAAATCGTTCAAATCAGACGTAGCAAAACGGCCGCCATCTAGTGGTACTAGTGGGCGCAAATCTGGTGGAAGAACCGGTAATACGGTCATAATCATCCACTCAGGTTTGTTACCTGAATCGCGGAACGCTTCCATAAGCTTAAGACGCTTAGTGGTCTTCTTACGCTTAGTTTCAGAGTTAGTAGTTTGTAACTCTTCGCGCATTACTTCGATTTCTTGGTCAAGCTCTAAATGACGCAATAAAGCTAATACAGCTTCAGCGCCCATTTTAGCTTCAAACTCGTCACCGTACTCTTCAAGTGAATCCAAGTAAGTTTCTTCGGTAAGCATTTGACCGCGCTCTAAGCTGGTCATGCCAGGCTCAGTCACAACAAATGATTCGAAGTAAAGCACTCGTTCAATATCACGTAAAGTCATATCTAGTAATAAACCAATACGCGATGGTAATGATTTTAAGAACCAGATGTGCGCTACAGGAGAAGCTAATTCGATATGACCCATTCGATCACGACGAACTTTAGATTGGGTAACTTCTACGCCACACTTCTCACAAATAACACCACGGTGTTTCAAACGTTTGTATTTACCACACAAACATTCGTAATCTTTTACTGGGCCAAAAATACGGGCACAGAATAAACCGTCACGCTCAGGCTTAAAAGTACGATAGTTAATCGTCTCTGGTTTCTTCACCTCACCAAACGACCAACTGCGGATCTGGTCTGGTGAAGCTAGGCCAATTTTAATGCCTTCAAACTCTTCGGTCTTGCTTTGTTGCTTAAGAAACTTAAGTAAATCTTTCACGTTTCTCTCCAGGTTGGAGTTAAACCTGGGGCGTTTCTAATGAAACGCCCGCCTTGCTTTTAATTCAGGTGAAGTCCTGTGCTTACAGCTCATCCAACTCAATGTTGATACCAAGAGAGCGAATCTCTTTGAGCAACACGTTGAACGACTCAGGCATTCCTGGCTCCATCTGGTGGTTACCATCAACGATGTTCTTGTACATCTTAGTACGACCGTTAACGTCATCAGATTTAACCGTTAGCATTTCCTGTAGGGTGTAAGCAGCACCGTATGCTTCTAGTGCCCATACTTCCATCTCACCGAAGCGCTGACCACCAAACTGTGCTTTACCACCTAGAGGTTGCTGAGTAACCAAGCTGTAAGAACCAGTAGAACGAGCGTGCATCTTGTCATCAACCAAGTGGTTAAGTTTCAACATGTACATGTAACCAACAGTTACAGGGCGCTCAAATTCTTGACCGGTACGGCCGTCACGTAACACGATTTGACCTGAATCAGGTAAGTCGGCTAAACGTAATAGCTCTTTAATTTCAGCTTCTTTAGCACCATCAAATGCAGGGGTAGCCATTGGCACACCGCCACGTAAGTTCTTGGCTAAAGTCATTACTTCTTCATCAGTGAAGCTAGCAACGTCAACTTTAAGCGCGTCATCACCTACGTTGTACACTTTCTGGATGAAGTCACGCAGTTTATCCATTTCGATTTCACGCTGAACTTTCAGCATTTCATCAATTTTTTCACCAACACCTTTAGCTGCTAGGCCTAAGTGGGTTTCAAGGATCTGACCGATGTTCATCCGCGATGGTACACCTAGTGGGTTCAAGCAGATGTCTACTGGGCGACCAGTTTCGTCATAAGGCATATCTTCACGAGGAACAATGGTAGAAATTACACCTTTGTTACCGTGACGACCAGCCATCTTGTCACCAGGTTGAATACGACGCTTAACTGCTAAGTAAACTTTAACAATCTTCAGTACGCCAGGCGCTAAGTCATCACCTTGGGTGATCTTACGGCGCTTAATGTCGAACTGCTTGTCGAATTCAGCTTTGATTTCGTCGTATTGCGCAGCAATTTGTTCTAGCTGCGTTTGCGCGTCTTCATCGCTTAATGCCGCTTCTAGCCACTCTGCTGGTTGCTGGCGGTCTAAGTCAGCTTCTGACTTACCGGCTGCAATCAATACAGATTTAGCACGAGCAAAGATACCGTCTTCAAGGATCTTGAATTCTTCGGTTAAATCTTTTTTCGCTTCTTTAAGCTGCATAGACTCAATTTCTTGAGCACGCTTGTCTTTTTCTACGCCATCGCGAGTAAAGACTTGAACGTCGATTACGGTACCAAATACAGAGTTAGGTACACGTAGTGATGTATCTTTAACATCAGACGCTTTCTCACCGAAGATGGCACGCAATAGCTTCTCTTCAGGTGTTAATTGTGTTTCACCTTTAGGGGTTACTTTACCCACTAAGATGTCACCTGGCTTAACTTCAGCACCAACGTAAACAATACCTGACTCATCAAGTTTGCTTAGCGCTGATTCACCAACGTTTGGAATATCGGCTGAGATTTCTTCACTGCCAAGCTTAGTATCACGAGCGATACAGCTTAACTCTTGAATGTGAATAGTAGTAAAGCGATCTTCTTTAACTACGTTCTCAGAAATACCGATTGAATCCTCAAAGTTGTAACCATTCCAAGGCATGAACGCTACGCGCATGTTTTGACCCAATGCCAACTCACCTAAGTCAGTTGAAGGACCATCTGCTAGTACGTCGCCTTTAGCTACCAATTCGCCTGATTTAACTACCGGACGTTGGTTGATACAGGTGTTTTGGTTAGAACGGGTGTACTTTGTTAGCGTGTAAATGTCGATACCTGCCTCACCAGGAAGCATCTCGTCTTCATTTACTTTAACTACGATGCGGCTAGCATCTGCGTAGTCAACCGTACCGCCACGTTTCGATACAACAGTTACACCAGAGTCAACCGCTACAGCACGTTCAATACCAGTACCTACCAACGGCTTATCAGCACGCAGTGTTGGTACAGCTTGACGTTGCATGTTAGAACCCATCAATGCACGGTTTGCATCATCGTGTTCTAGGAACGGAATCAACGATGCCGCCACAGAAATAATCTGCTGAGGACTTACGTCCATGTACTGAATTTGGTCAGTAGGCATGTAGGTTGATTCACCCTTGTGGCGACAAGGTACTAAATCTGTTTCAAGTAATTTACCATTTGCGTCGGCTTCAGCGTTTGCCTGAGCGATCACATAAGTGCCTTCATCAATCGCTGATAAGTAATCTACTTCATCAGTGATTTGGCCTTCAATTACTTTGCGGTAAGGGGTTTCTAAGAAACCAAACTCATTAGTGCGAGAGTAAACCGCCAACGAGTTAATCAAACCAATGTTTGGACCTTCCGGCGTTTCAATCGGACATAAACGACCGTAGTGCGTTGGGTGTACATCTCGCACTTCAAAGCCAGCACGTTCACGAGTTAAACCACCTGGGCCTAATGCAGAAACACGACGTTTGTGTGTTACTTCAGAAAGCGGGTTGTTTTGATCCATGAACTGAGACAATTGGCTTGAACCAAAGAACTCTTTAACCGCAGCCGAGATTGGCTTAGCGTTAATTAAGTCTTGTGGCATCAATGCATCAAGGTCACCTAAGCTTAGGCGCTCTTTAACAGCACGCTCTACACGTACTAGACCAACGCGGAATTGGTTTTCAGCCATTTCGCCTACGCTACGAATACGACGGTTACCAAGGTGGTCGATATCATCAACTTCACCACGGCCGTTACGAATTTCGATTAGCGTTTGCATAACCTTAACGATGTCTTCTTTATCAAGTACACCAGCCACTGAACCGTCTTCACGGCCAACACGGCTGTTGAACTTCATACGGCCTACTGTTGACAAGTCGTAACGGTCGCCGTTAAAGAACAAGTTCTCGAACAAGGCTTCTGCTGCGTCTTTTGTTGGTGGCTCACCAGGACGCATCATACGGTAGATTTCAACTAACGCCTCTAGGCGGTTTGTTGAAGAATCAACACGCAAGGTATCAGAGATAAATGAACCATGATCTAAGTCATTGGTATAAATCGTTTTTATCACCGAGTGACCTGCTTGCGAAAGCGCAGCAATTAACTCTAGGTTTAATTCGCTGTTAGCCTCGGCAATAACTTCACCAGTGCTTTCGTCAACATACTCTTCAGCCAATACTTTATCAGCAAGGTACTCAACCGGCACTTCGATTTGCTCAACGCCTGATTTTTCCAGTTGACGAATATGGCGCGCTGTTACACGACGGCCTGCTTCAATCAATACTTCGCCGTTTAGCATAACGTCGAAAGAAACAGTGTCACCACGTAAACGGGCTGGTACTAGCTCCATCATCACCTTACCGTCTTTCAATTCGAAAGCAGTAGAGTCAAAGAAGGTTTCTAGAATCTCTTGCGTGGTCATTTCTAACGCGCGCAAAATAATAGATGCTGGAAGCTTACGACGACGGTCGATACGAACAAACAAGTTGTCTTTAGGATCGAATTCGAAGTCTAACCATGAACCACGGTAAGGAATAACGCGCGCGTTATATAACACTTTACCTGATGAATGTGTTTTACCACGGTCATGATCGTAGAATACACCAGGACTACGGTGTAACTGAGATACGATAACACGCTCTGTACCATTAATTACAAAGGTACCGTTACCTGTCATCAATGGGATTTCACCCATGTATACTTCTTGCTCTTTGATGTCTTTAACCGTGCCAGCCGGAGCCTCACGATCAAACAACACTAAACGCAATTTAACGCGCAAGGGAGCAGAGTAGGTGACTCCACGAATTTGACATTCTTTAACGTCAAAAACCGGCTCGCCAAGACGATAGCTAACATATTGTAGCTCTGAATATCCTGAATAACTGGCAATCGGGAATACACTGCGGAATGCAGCTTCCAGCCCATACTCGCCTTCAGGATCGATCTCTATGAATTTCTCAAAAGAGTCAAGCTGTATTGAAAGCAGGTAAGGCGTGTCCACTACTTGAGGACGTTTTCCAAAGTCCTTACGAATGCGTTTTTTCTCTGTATAAGAGTAAACCATATGGTTCCTCAGCTCGCTGATAAGTGACCCACTCTGTCCGCAAAATCTGGGACAGTTCTTACATACCGTTTGTCATTGTCGAAGAGAATTCCTTCTCTAAGTTTTTTGCTAGACGCACCATCTAAAACGGTGATAAAAAAGACGGCGTCCTACAGCGCAAAAAGGCCGGTGATTAAATAACCACCAGCCATAGCCTATAAAGGCTGCAATCTACTTATAGGTAGATTACTTAAGCTCAACAGAAGCACCAGCTTCTTCAAGAGCAGCTTTAAGAGCTTCAGCTTCTTCTTTCTCAACGCCTTCTTTGATTGCAGCAGGAGCTGAATCAACAAGACCTTTAGCTTCTTTCAGGCCTAGACCTGTAGCGCCACGTACCGCTTTAATAGCAGCAACTTTGTTAGCGCCAGCAGCAGTAAGAATTACGTCGAATTCTGATTGCTCTTCAGCAGCAGCACCAGCGTCACCAGCAACAGCAACAGCTGCAGCAGCAGATACGCCGAACTTCTCTTCCATAGCTTCGATTAGTTCAACAACGTCCATTACTGACATTTCAGCAACAGCTTCGATAATTTGGTCTTTAGTGATAGACATGACTCAAATTCCTAAATTCAATTAAATTTATAAAATAATGTAGCAACAAGCAAATTATGCTGCTTCTGACTCTTTTTGATCGCGTAGTGCGGCCAGAGTGCGAACCAGCTTGCCTGCAGAAGCTTCTTTCATAGTTGCCATTAACTTGGCAATTGCTTCTTCGTAAGTTGGTAGTTTTGCAAGAACGTTTACGTCTGCTAATGCACCTTCAAATGCTGCTGCACGTACTTCAAAGTTGTCTTGCTCTTTAGCGAAGTCTGTAAATAGACGCGCTGCAGCACCTGGGTGCTCATTAGAGAAGGCAATCAAAGTAGGACCAGTGAATGACTCAGTAAGACATTCTAGGTCTGTGCCAGCTACTGCACGACGAGCAAGGGTATTACGTACCACTTGCATAGATACGCCAGCTTCACGTGCTTTAGCACGAAGTGAAGTCATCGCATCTACAGTTACGCCACGTGAATCAGCAACTACTGCAGAAAGTGCACCTTTGGCAGCTTCGTTGACGCCAGCAACAATTTGCTTCTTGTCTTCGAGTCTTAAGGCCATTGGCTTTACTCCTGGATTCCAATACCAGATAAATCTGGTGTTTACTTCCCTCTAAGTCATTAGATTTAGAGGCCTTTACGGTTTGGTTGTCCAGAATAAAAAATTTATTCTTGGGTTTCCTCACCATCTACGTAGGAGATTAAGCTAGAAACTAGCACCTACGGTCTTGGATGAGGGCATAAGCCCTGACCCATAAATACAAAGCGCAAAATGATAGTATAAATTTTGCGCTTTGTAAATGATTAAGCTTGAGTATCTAAAGTAGCTACATCAACAGTTAGACCAGCACCCATAGTGGTTGATAGGCTAACTTTCTTGATGAACTGACCTTTAGATTGAGCAGGTTTTGCTTTTTTAAGAGCAACAACCAATGCTTCAAGGTTCTCTTTAAGCTTGTCAGCATCAAAATCGGCTTTACCAATAGTAGTATGGATAATACCGTTTTTGTCGTTGCGGTAACGAATCTGACCCGCTTTAGCTAGTTTAACTGCATCAGCTACGTTAGGAGTAACTGTACCCACTTTAGGGTTAGGCATTAAACCACGTGGACCTAGGATTTGACCTAGTTGACCAACAACGCGCATTGCATCTGGAGAAGCAATTACTACGTCGAAGTCCATCTCACCTGCTTTAACTTGAGCAGCCAAGTCGTCCATACCAACTACGTCAGCACCAGCTTCAGTAGCGGCTTCGGCGTTAGCACCTTGAGTAAATACAGCAACACGAACGTTACGACCAGTACCGTGTGGTAGTACAGTAGCACCACGAACGTTTTGGTCAGATTTACGTGGGTCAACACCAAGGTTAACCGCTGCATCTACGCTTTCTAGGAACTTAGCTGACGCTAATTCTTTTAGAAGAGCAACAGCTTCGTTTACTGAGTATTCTTTTGTTGAATCAACTTTTTCGTTGATCGCACGCATGCGCTTAGAAAGTTTTGCCATCGTATTAGCCCTCTACAACCAAGCCCATAGAACGGGCAGAACCTTCAATTGAACGAACCATTGCGTCTACGTCAGCACCAGTCATATCTACTGCTTTAGTATTAACAATTTCTTCTAGTTGAGCGCGTGTTACTTTGCCAACTTTTTCTTTGTTTGGAACACCAGAACCAGACTTGATGCCAGCCGCTTTCTTCAATAAGTAAGAAGCAGGTGGAGTTTTGGTTTCAAAAGTGAAAGAACGGTCAGAATAAACAGTAATTACTACTGGTACTGGCGCGCCTTTTTCAATTGAATCTGTTTTCGCGTTGAATGCTTTACAGAATTCCATGATGTTTACACCATGTTGACCTAGAGCAGGACCAACTGGTGGTGACGGGTTTGCGGCACCCGCAGCAACTTGAAGCTTAATATAAGCTTGGACTTTTTTAGCCATTTTAAATTTACCTTATTTTGGGTTCAAACGCCTTTCGCACATGCGATTAGCTTCCCGATAGAACAAAGGGCAGCGGATTATAGTCGATCCCCTGCCCTAAAAACAACTGATTGTTTATTTTTTATCAGCCTTTCTCGATTTGTCCGAATTCTAGCTCTACTGGCGTAGCTCGGCCGAAAATCAATACTGATACTTTTACACGGCTCTTTTCGTAATCCACTTCTTCGATAGTACCGTTGAAGTCGGCGAATGGGCCATCGGTAACACGAACCACTTCGCCTGGTTCGAATAGAGTTTTTGGTCTTGGCTTATCACTGGTTTCATCCAAGCGATCCAAGATAGCTTTCGCTTCTTTATCAGAAATTGGAGCTGGGCGCTCTGCCGTTCCACCAATAAAGCCTAGTACCCGCGGCACACTTTTCACTAAGTGCCAGCTTTCATCGTTTAGATCCATTTGAACCAAAACGTAACCAGGGAAGAACTTGCGCTCACTCTTACGTTTTTGACCAGCGCGCATTTCAACTACTTCTTCAGTCGGTACTAGAATCTCACCAAAAGAATCTTCCATAGAATGGATTTGGATGTACTCTTTTAATGATTTAGATACGCGAGCTTCATAGCCAGAAAAAGCCTGAACCACGTACCAACGCAATTTGCGCTCTTCAGTCATTAGATACCTACCCCTGTTACAAAGGCAACTAGGCGAACCAATATCGCATCTAGGCCCCACAAAATTAGTGACATGAATGCAGTAGCAGCTAATACAATCATGGTAGTTTGAATGGCTTCTTGACGAGTAGGCCAGATAACCTTACGCACTTCCATACGCGACTCTTTAGCAAATTCGAAGGCTTGCTTGCCTTTATTGGTTTGCGATGCAATGCCTAAAGCAGCAATCACGGCAATCACAACACCGATTACACGCACCAAGATCGACATATCTGTATATAGGTAGTTACCTACAACAGCGGCGATTAAAATTAGAGCAGCTAATGCCCATTTTAGGCCATCTAACGACCCACTTTGGTTTTCAGTACTGGTACTCATCAAACAACCTACAAATAATCCCACAAAATCATAAATCCCTTCATATAGGGATAGTGGCAGGGGTGGAGAGATTCGAACTCCCAACATTCGGATTTGGAATCCGACGTTCTGCCATTGGAACTACACCCCTATAGCACGAAGCCCGACATTATAGGCACTTTGTTTCAAGATTGTAACCCTTGAATGTCGAAAAAACGCGACTAGGCAAACAATAAATTGCCCGGGTATTTATAACACCAGAGCAGAACTTAAAGATCTTGCCTTCAAAAACAAAAAAGGCCGCCTAAGCGACCTTTTTTCTGCTGTGCTACTCTTCTTATTCGAAGATTTTAGCTACAACACCCGCACCTACTGTACGGCCACCTTCACGGATTGCGAAGCGTAAACCTTCGTCCATCGCGATTGGGCAAATTAGCTCTACAACAAATTTCAAGTTGTCGCCTGGCATTACCATTTCTACGCCTTCTGGTAACTCTACAGAACCAGTTACGTCAGTTGTACGGAAGTAGAACTGTGGACGGTAGCCTTTGAAGAATGGCGTGTGACGGCCACCTTCGTCTTTGCTTAGTACGTATACTTCAGCTTCGAACTTGGTGTGTGGAGTAATTGAACCAGGTGCTGCCAATACTTGACCACGCTGTACTTCGTCACGCTTAGTACCACGTAGAAGAATACCACAGTTCTCACCAGCACGACCTTCGTCTAGAAGCTTGCGGAACATTTCTACACCAGTACAAGTTGTCTTAGTAGTCTCTTTAACACCTACGATTTCAATTTCTTCTGAAACCTTGATGATACCGCGCTCTACACGACCTGTTACTACCGTACCACGACCTGAAATTGAGAATACATCTTCAATTGGTAGTAGGAATGGCTTGTCGATGTCACGCTCTGGCTCTGGGATGTAAGTATCTAGCGCTTCTGCTAGTTCTACAATTTTTGCTTCCCACGCTTCTTCGCCTTCTAGGGCTTTAAGCGCTGAACCTTGGATTACTGGAATGTCATCACCTGGGAATTCGTATTCAGATAGAAGTTCACGTACTTCCATTTCTACTAATTCTAGAAGCTCTTCGTCGTCTACCATGTCACATTTGTTCATGAATACGATGATGTAAGGTACACCAACCTGACGAGAAAGTAGGATGTGCTCACGTGTTTGTGGCATTGGGCCATCTGTAGAAGCTACTACTAGGATAGCGCCGTCCATCTGTGCTGCACCAGTGATCATGTTTTTAACGTAATCGGCGTGTCCAGGACAGTCTACGTGTGCGTAGTGACGAGTTGGAGTGTCGTACTCTACGTGTGAAGTAGAAATGGTGATACCGCGCTCGCGCTCTTCTGGAGCGTTATCGATTGCTGCGAAATCTTTAGCTTCACCACCGTATACTTTTGCAAGTACGTTGGTAATAGCTGCTGTTAGAGTTGTTTTACCGTGGTCAACGTGGCCAATTGTACCAACGTTTACGTGCGGTTTTGAACGTTCAAATTTTTCTTTAGACACGATATGTACCTTCTTTTCCATTCCAATCTGCCTCACCCGAGACAGACCAATCATAGTTGAATTAGTTTACTTTGCTTCAACAATAGCATCAGCAACATTTTTCGGCGCTTCGTTGTACTCTAGGAATTCCATAGAGTAAGAGGCTCGCCCCTGAGTTGCCGAACGTAGATCTGTAGCATAGCCGAACATTGCAGACAGCGGCACTTTAGACTTAACAATCTTTAAGCCCGCAGCCCCATCGTCCATGCCTTCAATTATGCCACGACGACGATTCAAGTCACCCACTACATCCCCCATCCAATCTTCAGGGGTTGTAACTTCTACTTTCATCATCGGCTCGAGCAGTACTGGATCAGCGTCCAATGCACCTTTCTTAAAGCCCATTGCACCGGCAATTTTAAACGCCATTTCGTTAGAGTCAACATCGTGGAATGATCCATCGAATAAGGTGACCTTAACATCAAGTAGCGGATAGCCAGCCAATACACCCTGATCCATCTGCTCTTTACAGCCTTTATCAACAGCTGGGATGTATTCTTTTGGAACAACACCACCAACAATCTCGTTGACAAATTCGTAACCAGCACCTGGCTCTAGAGGTTCCATACGCAACCAAACATGACCGTATTGACCACGACCACCCGATTGACGTACAAACTTTCCTTCCACTTCAACTTGCTTGCGAATTGCTTCGCGATAAGCAACTTGAGGTTTACCTACATTACAATCAACGCTAAATTCGCGCTTCATGCGATCTACGATGATATCTAAGTGTAACTCACCCATACCAGAGATAAGGGTTTGTCCAGATTCTTCGTTAGTTTCTACGCGGAACGATGGATCCTCGGCAGCCAACTTACCTAAAGCTACGCCCATTTTTTCTTGGTCAGCTTTGGTTCGAGGCTCTACGGCAATCTGAATTACCGGCTCAGGGAATTCCATACGCTCAAGAATCACTTTACGATTCATATCACATAAAGTGTCACCCGTGGTTACGTCTTTAAGACCAATCGCAGCGGCGATATCACCAGCACGAACTTCTTTGATCTCTTTACGATCATTTGAGTGCATTTGCACCATACGACCTAAACGTTCACGTTTTTGTTTAACCGAGTTATACACCGCAGTGCCGGTTTCAACCGTCCCCGAATAAACACGCATAAAGGTAAGTGTACCCACAAATGGGTCGGTGGCAATTTTAAACGCAAGAGCCGCAAACGGCGCGTCGTCATCTGCCGGACAAGCAACTTCATTGTCCTTTTCGTCTGTACCTTTAATTGCTTCAACGTGGTTTGGAGCAGGCAAGTATTCTACAACCGCGTCAAGCACTGCTTGAACACCTTTGTTTTTAAATGCACTACCACAAGTCGCTAGCACGATCTCATTGTTTAGGGTGCGCTTACGCAAACCAAACTTAATCTCGGCTTCAGTCAACTCGCCTTCTTCAAGATATTTATCCATTAATTCATCGGTAGCTTCTGCAGCAGCTTCAACGAGTTCTTCGTGTAAAGCCTCTGCACGCTCTACCAAATGAGCAGGAATATCTTCGTAATTGAAGGTGGTACCTTGGTCTGCTTCGTTCCAGTTAATGGCCTTCATTTTGATCAGGTCAATAACACCAACAAATTCGTCCTCAGCGCCTATGTTCAACTGAATAGGTACACAGTTGGCACCTAAGCGATCACGGATTTGATCAATTACTCGTTCAAAGTCTGCACCAGCTCTATCCATTTTGTTCACGAATACCATTCGCGGAACAGAATATTTGTCAGCTTGGCGCCACACTGTTTCTGATTGAGGTTCAACACCAGATGAACCACAAAATACAACAACTGCACCATCTAATACACGCAATGAACGTTCAACTTCAATAGTAAAGTCAACGTGTCCAGGGGTATCGATGATATTAATACGGTGTTCGTCGTACTGGGCGTTCATACCACGCCAAAAGGTGGTAGTAGCCGCAGAGGTGATGGTAATACCGCGTTCTTGTTCTTGCTCCATCCAGTCCATGGTGGCTGCGCCATCATGCACCTCACCTATTTTGTGAGATAGACCGGTGTAGAAAAGGACACGTTCTGTAGTTGTTGTTTTGCCAGCGTCAACATGAGCAACAATACCAATGTTACGGTAGCGCTCAATTGGAGTTGTACGAGCCATTGTTATCCTCTTGCTAAGGAGTAATCCTTAGTCTCACATAGAAAGTAGCGCAGCTGCTAAGCAGCTGCGCAACCAATTACCAGCGGTAATGTGCAAACGCTTTGTTTGCGTCGGCCATACGGTGAACGTCTTCACGTTTCTTAACCGCAGAACCTTTGTTTTCAGCTGCGTCTAGGATTTCACCCGCTAGACGTAAAGCCATAGATTTTTCACCACGTTTACGTGCTGCATCTACCATCCAACGCATACCTAGAGTGTTACGACGTACTGGACGTACTTCAACAGGTACTTGGTAAGTAGAACCACCTACACGGCGAGATTTAACCTCTACCGATGGGCGCACGTTTTCAAGAGCAACTTCAAAAATTTCTTGGTGAGACTTGCCTGATTTATCAGCAGCAGCGTCTAATGCACCATATACAATCTTTTCTGAAATTGATTTTTTACCATCAACCATTACTACGTTGATGAACTTAGCCAGTAGTTCTGATCCGAACTTAGGATCTGGCAAGATTTTGCGTTGACCGATCACTCGACGTCTTGGCATTTTAATATCTCCGGTTTGCTTCAGGTTTCCCCAAAACGAATTTTAAAAAAATTTCGCTATAACTAAATGTTTGGCCTTACTTAACGGAGAGCCGTTATGACTTAGGACGTTTAGCGCCGTACTTTGAACGTCCTTGACGACGATCACTTACGCCAGCACAGTCTAATGCGCCGCGTACGGTGTGATAACGCACACCTGGTAAATCTTTAACACGACCACCGCGAATCAAAATTACGCTGTGCTCTTGTAGGTTGTGACCTTCACCACCGATGTAAGAAGTCACTTCGAATCCGTTAGTTAAACGAACACGAGCTACTTTACGTAGTGCTGAGTTTGGTTTCTTTGGTGTGGTGGTATATACACGAGTACATACACCACGACGTTGTGGACACGCAGCTAGTGCTGGTACGTTGCTTTTAGCAACCTTACTTGCACGTGGCTTGCGAACCAACTGGTTAATCGTTGCCATTCGAAATAGCTCCTGAAATTACATTTAAACATGTGAAAAAATCTACCCCAATTTTGGGGAGGCGAAATTTTATGCGCTTGCAGGTAAAGAGTCAAGGCTTGCAATGATCACAAGCTTGATATTTTTGATGAATGGGAGCTGAGTTACCAAGTCATAGAGGGCGTGTGTTGTTCGGTTAACATTACCAAATCTTGGTAATCGATCAGTACGCTATCGCAGACTTCAATACCCCGAGCCCTCACATCGGCACTTAACACAGAGACTCTAGCGCTTTGTGCAAGTACCGTTAAACGCGTGTCATCACGCAGCCATGAGTAAACAGCATCTTCGATGAGTACTAGATGCCCACCGTTTTCAAGCTGAGCAAGGCAGCGTTCGTAAGGGTCACTTGCATAAGGATGTCGCATAATATGTAGCATGCTAAAATCTCAATATTGCATGAGCATGACAGCATTCTGAATAGAACTGTTTTGCTTGTTTAACTCTAACGCTAATAGCAAGTTGTTCTAAAGAAAGGCCACGTTCTTTTAATGATTGTTGATCAACGTAGATCTCTTCAACGTCGTAAAGATCCAACAAACCATAGGTAGGAAGCACATCTCGTTGCTTAATGTTAGTGGGGTTTTGCCCCTTCAATAACTGATAAACCCCATCGCCCTCAAAATAGGCGACAATATCTTCCGATACGGCAGAGGCAGCAAGTGCAGCATCCAGTGTTTCTCGTGCTAAAGAGTTGCCGTGTGGTGCGTGACTAAATACAAACACTAATGATTTGCTCATAGATGCACCACTCTATCGCTACTTAACATCGCAGTAGCCATTTCGGCTAAACCAGACATATTAAACTCGTTGTGCATATTCGCCGGCAATTGATTTACTGCTGCTTCTTCCTGACCAATAACTCCTCTGCGGTAGGCAGCTGCACTGCATACAAGAAGCGAACACGCAGATGCTTTTTTTATATCGAGCCAGTGCTGATGAATATTTACTTCATCACTTGCTGGTAGCGAAGTAGACAGGCCATTACTCACCCCATCTAGATAAAAGAATACCGTTTTTATCTGATGGCCAGCTTCAATCAAAGCATTGGCAAAGTTAAGCGCCGAAGCACTTCCCTGCTTGCCATACAAGGGGCTAGTAACAACCAGAGTATAGGTAAGGCTCATAAACTACTTAATATGCGCAATAGCTTCTACTTCTACCAACACATCTTTAGGTAAACGCGCTACTTCTACACATGAACGCGCAGGTGCACTTTCTGGGAAGTAACTCGCGTAAACATCATTAAAGGCAACAAAATTAGCCATATCACTTAGAAAGCAGGTAGTTTTAAACACTGTTGAAGCATCTGCACCAGCAGCAGCTAATACCGCCATTAGATTCTCCATTACTTGTTTTGTTTGCTCGCTTATTCCTCCTTCCACGATCTCCATCGATTCAGGATCTAACGGGATTTGGCCTGAAGTAAAGACCAATTCGTCAATTTTAGTTGCTTGAGAATATGGGCCAATTGCAGCTGGAGCCGCTTCTGTCGATACAATTTGTTTGCTCATAAAATGCTCTGGATTTTGTTGTTTTTAAAAATGGAGTCTGTGACGAACGCTAACACTTGTCAAATATTTTGCAGAGGGATAGTTAAAGCGAAGACATTAAAAAAGGCAGCCAATGGCTGCCTTTTTTATCTTAGTAGAGTCAGCTACTACTCTGTTTCGCCACCAGGGGCTGCATTTAGTAGAGCTGCTAAGTTATCAGCTGCTTCATCTGCAGTAATTGGAGCTGGCGCTTCAGTTTGATTGCGACGATTCTCGTGGTAGGCATAACCAGTACCAGCAGGAATCAAGCGACCAACAATAACGTTCTCTTTAAGACCGCGTAGTTCGTCCTGTTTTCCACCCACTGCTGCTTCGGTAAGCACGCGAGTAGTTTCTTGGAACGAAGCCGCAGAAATAAACGACTCTGTAGATAGTGACGCCTTAGTAATACCTAGTAACTCACGACGGTATACCGCAGGACGTTTGCCTTCAGCTTCTAATTGACGATTCTCAATATTCACACGGGCAACTTCAGCTTGCTCACCTAGCAAGAAGCTAGAATCACCAGCATCTAGAATCAAACACTTACGAAGCATTTGACGCACGATAGTTTCAATGTGTTTATCGTTAATCTTCACACCTTGTAAACGGTATACGTCTTGTACTTCGTTTACGATGTAGTTAGAAACAGGGCTAATGCCACGTAAACGTAAAATGTCATGTGGTGATTCTGGACCATCGGCAATTACTTCACCTTTAGCAACTTTCTCACCTTCAAACACGTTTAGATTACGCCACTTAGGAATCATTTCTTCGTAAGCATCGCCTTCAGCAGGAGTAATCACCAAGCGGCGCTTACCTTTGGTTTCTTTACCGAAACTAATAGTACCGGTAATTTCTGCCAAAATAGCTGGCTCTTTAGGCTGACGAGCTTCGAACAAGTCGGCTACGCGAGGTAGACCACCGGTAATATCTTTAGTACCGCTTGATTCTTGTGGGATACGAGCAATTGCATCACCAACACCTACTTCAGCATTATCTTCTAAGTTTACAATCGCTTTTGCAGACAAGAAGTACTGAGCTGGAATATCAGTACCGGCAATAAGTACGTCGTTACCAGAACCGTCAACCAATTTCACCATTGGACGCATTTCTTTACCAGCGCCAGGGCGCTCGTTAGGGTCCATAACGTGAATACTAGAAAGACCAGTTAGTTCATCAGTTTGACGGCTAACAGTTACGCCTTCAACCATGTCGATGAACTTAACGCGACCCGGTACTTCAGTAATAATTGGGTGTGTATGTGGGTCCCAGTTAGCAACTGTGTCGCCAGAGGTAACCGCACCACCGTCTACTACTTCAAGTATTGCACCGTATTGAAGCTTGTGGCTTTCTTTGGTTTGACCCATTTCATCAATAATGGTCAATTCAGTAGAACGAGAGGTTACAACTAACTTGCCTTCGCTGTTAGTTACTACTTTAGCGTTGTGTAGCTTAATAGTACCTGCGTTCTTAACTTGAATGCTGTTCTCTGCTGCCGCACGCGATGCCGCACCACCAATGTGGAAGGTACGCATGGTAAGCTGAGTACCTGGCTCACCAATTGATTGAGCTGCAACTACACCAACCGCTTCACCGCGACCAACCAAGTGGCCACGAGCTAGGTCACGACCATAACAAAGAGCACAAACACCAAAGTCGTTAGCACAGCTAATTACTGAGCGTACTTTAACGGTATCCACTGAGTTCTCTTCAAGAAGGTCACACAGTTTCTCGTCAAGTAGTGTTTTGTCTTTAAGCAGTACTTCGTTCTCAGTACCAGGCTTAATTACATCGCCTACTAGAACACGACCAAGAACACGCTCACGTAATGGCTCAACAACATCACCCCCCTCAATGTGAGGCGTCATGATAATACCGTCTTCGGTACCACAGTCAGTTTCGGTAACAACCAAATCCTGGGCAACATCTACTAGACGACGTGTTAAGTAACCAGAGTTAGCAGTCTTCAATGCGGTATCGGCCAAACCTTTACGCGCACCGTGGGTTGAGATGAAGTACTGAAGTACGTTCAAACCTTCACGGAAGTTAGCCACAATCGGCGTTTCGATAATCGAACCATCCGGTTTAGCCATCAAGCCACGCATACCAGCTAGCTGACGAATCTGTGCAGCACTACCACGTGCGCCAGAGTCGGCCATCATAAAGATGCTGTTGAATGAGTCTTGACTCTCTTCTTCGCCATCTTTGTTGATAACTGTTTCAGTAGACAAGTTGTCCATCATCGCTTTCGATACTTTTTCGTTAGCCGAAGCCCAAATATCGATTACTTTGTTGTAACGCTCGCCTGCGGTTACCAAACCAGCTAGGAACTGCTCTTGAATTTCGCTTACTTCGTCACTGGCTTCTTCCACGATGTCTTTCTTAGCATCAGGGATAACCATGTCGTTAATACCTACAGAGGCACCAGACAAGGTTGCGTAATGGAAACCGGTGTACATTAATTGGTCAGCAAAAATAACTGAGTGCTTAAGACCTAGTTTACGGTAACAGGTGTTTAGCAATCCTGAGATTTGCTTCTTACCCATTGACTGGTTAACTAAATCAAATGGCAAACCTTTAGGTACAATTAACCATAAAATGGCACGACCAATGGTAGTTTGCTTAATCTCAGTTTTTTCGATTTTAGAGCCGTCTTCAGCTACAACAACCTCAGTAATACGTACGTTTACACGTGCGTGAATACTGGCTTGTTTAGCGCGGTATAACTTCTCAGCCTCTTTAGGGCCAGAAAGGTACATACCTTCACCTTCAGCGTTAACACGTTCACGAGTCATGTAGTACAGACCCAATACAACGTCTTGCGAAGGAACGATAATAGGCTCACCGTTAGCTGGTGATAGTACGTTGTTGGTCGACATCATCAACGAACGTGCTTCTAACTGTGCTTCTAAGGTCAACGGTACGTGTACCGCCATTTGGTCACCATCGAAGTCGGCGTTATAAGCCGCACACACTAGCGGGTGTAATTGAATTGCTTTACCTTCAATTAGCACAGGCTCAAAGGCTTGAATACCCAAACGGTGCAAGGTTGGTGCACGGTTAAGTAATACTGGGTGTTCGCGGATAACTTCTTCAAGAATATCCCACACTTCACCGCCTTCGCGCTCAACCATTTTCTTAGCAGCTTTAATTGTAGTCGCAAGACCACGCAGCTCTAGCTTGCCATAGATGAATGGTTTGAATAGCTCAAGTGCCATTTTCTTAGGAAGACCACACTGGTGTAGACGCAGTGTTGGACCAACGGTAATTACCGAACGACCTGAGTAATCTACACGCTTACCTAGCAAGTTCTGACGGAAACGACCTTGCTTACCTTTGATCATATCGGCCAAAGATTTAAGCGGACGCTTGTTAGAACCAGTAATAGCACGACCACGACGACCATTGTCTAACAAGGCATCAACTGCTTCTTGCAGCATACGCTTTTCGTTACGCACAATAATGTCTGGAGCAGCTAGGTCTAATAGACGCTTCAAACGGTTGTTACGGTTGATTACACGACGGTATAAATCGTTCAAATCAGACGTAGCAAAACGGCCGCCATCTAGTGGTACTAGTGGGCGCAAATCTGGTGGAAGAACCGGTAATACGGTCATAATCATCCACTCAGGTTTGTTACCTGAATCGCGGAACGCTTCCATAAGCTTAAGACGCTTAGTGGTCTTCTTACGCTTAGTTTCAGAGTTAGTAGTTTGTAACTCTTCGCGCATTACTTCGATTTCTTGGTCAAGCTCTAAATGACGCAATAAAGCTAATACAGCTTCAGCGCCCATTTTAGCTTCAAACTCGTCACCGTACTCTTCAAGTGAATCCAAGTAAGTTTCTTCGGTAAGCATTTGACCGCGCTCTAAGCTGGTCATGCCAGGCTCAGTCACAACAAATGATTCGAAGTAAAGCACTCGTTCAATATCACGTAAAGTCATATCTAGTAATAAACCAATACGCGATGGTAATGATTTTAAGAACCAGATGTGCGCTACAGGAGAAGCTAATTCGATATGACCCATTCGATCACGACGAACTTTAGATTGGGTAACTTCTACGCCACACTTCTCACAAATAACACCACGGTGTTTCAAACGTTTGTATTTACCACACAAACATTCGTAATCTTTTACTGGGCCAAAAATACGGGCACAGAATAAACCGTCACGCTCAGGCTTAAAAGTACGATAGTTAATCGTCTCTGGTTTCTTCACCTCACCAAACGACCAACTGCGGATCTGGTCTGGTGAAGCTAGGCCAATTTTAATGCCTTCAAACTCTTCGGTCTTGCTTTGTTGCTTAAGAAACTTAAGTAAATCTTTCACGTTTCTCTCCAGGTTGGAGTTAAACCTGGGGCGTTTCTAATGAAACGCCCGCCTTGCTTTTAATTCAGGTGAAGTCCTGTGCTTACAGCTCATCCAACTCAATGTTGATACCAAGAGAGCGAATCTCTTTGAGCAACACGTTGAACGACTCAGGCATTCCTGGCTCCATCTGGTGGTTACCATCAACGATGTTCTTGTACATCTTAGTACGACCGTTAACGTCATCAGATTTAACCGTTAGCATTTCCTGTAGGGTGTAAGCAGCACCGTATGCTTCTAGTGCCCATACTTCCATCTCACCGAAGCGCTGACCACCAAACTGTGCTTTACCACCTAGAGGTTGCTGAGTAACCAAGCTGTAAGAACCAGTAGAACGAGCGTGCATCTTGTCATCAACCAAGTGGTTAAGTTTCAACATGTACATGTAACCAACAGTTACAGGGCGCTCAAATTCTTGACCGGTACGGCCGTCACGTAACACGATTTGACCTGAATCAGGTAAGTCGGCTAAACGTAATAGCTCTTTAATTTCAGCTTCTTTAGCACCATCAAATGCAGGGGTAGCCATTGGCACACCGCCACGTAAGTTCTTGGCTAAAGTCATTACTTCTTCATCAGTGAAGCTAGCAACGTCAACTTTAAGCGCGTCATCACCTACGTTGTACACTTTCTGGATGAAGTCACGCAGTTTATCCATTTCGATTTCACGCTGAACTTTCAGCATTTCATCAATTTTTTCACCAACACCTTTAGCTGCTAGGCCTAAGTGGGTTTCAAGGATCTGACCGATGTTCATCCGCGATGGTACACCTAGTGGGTTCAAGCAGATGTCTACTGGGCGACCAGTTTCGTCATAAGGCATATCTTCACGAGGAACAATGGTAGAAATTACACCTTTGTTACCGTGACGACCAGCCATCTTGTCACCAGGTTGAATACGACGCTTAACTGCTAAGTAAACTTTAACAATCTTCAGTACGCCAGGCGCTAAGTCATCACCTTGGGTGATCTTACGGCGCTTAATGTCGAACTGCTTGTCGAATTCAGCTTTGATTTCGTCGTATTGCGCAGCAATTTGTTCTAGCTGCGTTTGCGCGTCTTCATCGCTTAATGCCGCTTCTAGCCACTCTGCTGGTTGCTGGCGGTCTAAGTCAGCTTCTGACTTACCGGCTGCAATCAATACAGATTTAGCACGAGCAAAGATACCGTCTTCAAGGATCTTGAATTCTTCGGTTAAATCTTTTTTCGCTTCTTTAAGCTGCATAGACTCAATTTCTTGAGCACGCTTGTCTTTTTCTACGCCATCGCGAGTAAAGACTTGAACGTCGATTACGGTACCAAATACAGAGTTAGGTACACGTAGTGATGTATCTTTAACATCAGACGCTTTCTCACCGAAGATGGCACGCAATAGCTTCTCTTCAGGTGTTAATTGTGTTTCACCTTTAGGGGTTACTTTACCCACTAAGATGTCACCTGGCTTAACTTCAGCACCAACGTAAACAATACCTGACTCATCAAGTTTGCTTAGCGCTGATTCACCAACGTTTGGAATATCGGCTGAGATTTCTTCACTGCCAAGCTTAGTATCACGAGCGATACAGCTTAACTCTTGAATGTGAATAGTAGTAAAGCGATCTTCTTTAACTACGTTCTCAGAAATACCGATTGAATCCTCAAAGTTGTAACCATTCCAAGGCATGAACGCTACGCGCATGTTTTGACCCAATGCCAACTCACCTAAGTCAGTTGAAGGACCATCTGCTAGTACGTCGCCTTTAGCTACCAATTCGCCTGATTTAACTACCGGACGTTGGTTGATACAGGTGTTTTGGTTAGAACGGGTGTACTTTGTTAGCGTGTAAATGTCGATACCTGCCTCACCAGGAAGCATCTCGTCTTCATTTACTTTAACTACGATGCGGCTAGCATCTGCGTAGTCAACCGTACCGCCACGTTTCGATACAACAGTTACACCAGAGTCAACCGCTACAGCACGTTCAATACCAGTACCTACCAACGGCTTATCAGCACGCAGTGTTGGTACAGCTTGACGTTGCATGTTAGAACCCATCAATGCACGGTTTGCATCATCGTGTTCTAGGAACGGAATCAACGATGCCGCCACAGAAATAATCTGCTGAGGACTTACGTCCATGTACTGAATTTGGTCAGTAGGCATGTAGGTTGATTCACCCTTGTGGCGACAAGGTACTAAATCTGTTTCAAGTAATTTACCATTTGCGTCGGCTTCAGCGTTTGCCTGAGCGATCACATAAGTGCCTTCATCAATCGCTGATAAGTAATCTACTTCATCAGTGATTTGGCCTTCAATTACTTTGCGGTAAGGGGTTTCTAAGAAACCAAACTCATTAGTGCGAGAGTAAACCGCCAACGAGTTAATCAAACCAATGTTTGGACCTTCCGGCGTTTCAATCGGACATAAACGACCGTAGTGCGTTGGGTGTACATCTCGCACTTCAAAGCCAGCACGTTCACGAGTTAAACCACCTGGGCCTAATGCAGAAACACGACGTTTGTGTGTTACTTCAGAAAGCGGGTTGTTTTGATCCATGAACTGAGACAATTGGCTTGAACCAAAGAACTCTTTAACCGCAGCCGAGATTGGCTTAGCGTTAATTAAGTCTTGTGGCATCAATGCATCAAGGTCACCTAAGCTTAGGCGCTCTTTAACAGCACGCTCTACACGTACTAGACCAACGCGGAATTGGTTTTCAGCCATTTCGCCTACGCTACGAATACGACGGTTACCAAGGTGGTCGATATCATCAACTTCACCACGGCCGTTACGAATTTCGATTAGCGTTTGCATAACCTTAACGATGTCTTCTTTATCAAGTACACCAGCCACTGAACCGTCTTCACGGCCAACACGGCTGTTGAACTTCATACGGCCTACTGTTGACAAGTCGTAACGGTCGCCGTTAAAGAACAAGTTCTCGAACAAGGCTTCTGCTGCGTCTTTTGTTGGTGGCTCACCAGGACGCATCATACGGTAGATTTCAACTAACGCCTCTAGGCGGTTTGTTGAAGAATCAACACGCAAGGTATCAGAGATAAATGAACCATGATCTAAGTCATTGGTATAAATCGTTTTTATCACCGAGTGACCTGCTTGCGAAAGCGCAGCAATTAACTCTAGGTTTAATTCGCTGTTAGCCTCGGCAATAACTTCACCAGTGCTTTCGTCAACATACTCTTCAGCCAATACTTTATCAGCAAGGTACTCAACCGGCACTTCGATTTGCTCAACGCCTGATTTTTCCAGTTGACGAATATGGCGCGCTGTTACACGACGGCCTGCTTCAATCAATACTTCGCCGTTTAGCATAACGTCGAAAGAAACAGTGTCACCACGTAAACGGGCTGGTACTAGCTCCATCATCACCTTACCGTCTTTCAATTCGAAAGCAGTAGAGTCAAAGAAGGTTTCTAGAATCTCTTGCGTGGTCATTTCTAACGCGCGCAAAATAATAGATGCTGGAAGCTTACGACGACGGTCGATACGAACAAACAAGTTGTCTTTAGGATCGAATTCGAAGTCTAACCATGAACCACGGTAAGGAATAACGCGCGCGTTATATAACACTTTACCTGATGAATGTGTTTTACCACGGTCATGATCGTAGAATACACCAGGACTACGGTGTAACTGAGATACGATAACACGCTCTGTACCATTAATTACAAAGGTACCGTTACCTGTCATCAATGGGATTTCACCCATGTATACTTCTTGCTCTTTGATGTCTTTAACCGTGCCAGCCGGAGCCTCACGATCAAACAACACTAAACGCAATTTAACGCGCAAGGGAGCAGAGTAGGTGACTCCACGAATTTGACATTCTTTAACGTCAAAAACCGGCTCGCCAAGACGATAGCTAACATATTGTAGCTCTGAATATCCTGAATAACTGGCAATCGGGAATACACTGCGGAATGCAGCTTCCAGCCCATACTCGCCTTCAGGATCGATCTCTATGAATTTCTCAAAAGAGTCAAGCTGTATTGAAAGCAGGTAAGGCGTGTCCACTACTTGAGGACGTTTTCCAAAGTCCTTACGAATGCGTTTTTTCTCTGTATAAGAGTAAACCATATGGTTCCTCAGCTCGCTGATAAGTGACCCACTCTGTCCGCAAAATCTGGGACAGTTCTTACATACCGTTTGTCATTGTCGAAGAGAATTCCTTCTCTAAGTTTTTTGCTAGACGCACCATCTAAAACGGTGATAAAAAAGACGGCGTCCTACAGCGCAAAAAGGCCGGTGATTAAATAACCACCAGCCATAGCCTATAAAGGCTGCAATCTACTTATAGGTAGATTACTTAAGCTCAACAGAAGCACCAGCTTCTTCAAGAGCAGCTTTAAGAGCTTCAGCTTCTTCTTTCTCAACGCCTTCTTTGATTGCAGCAGGAGCTGAATCAACAAGACCTTTAGCTTCTTTCAGGCCTAGACCTGTAGCGCCACGTACCGCTTTAATAGCAGCAACTTTGTTAGCGCCAGCAGCAGTAAGAATTACGTCGAATTCTGATTGCTCTTCAGCAGCAGCACCAGCGTCACCAGCAACAGCAACAGCTGCAGCAGCAGATACGCCGAACTTCTCTTCCATAGCTTCGATTAGTTCAACAACGTCCATTACTGACATTTCAGCAACAGCTTCGATAATTTGGTCTTTAGTGATAGACATGACTCAAATTCCTAAATTCAATTAAATTTATAAAATAATGTAGCAACAAGCAAATTATGCTGCTTCTGACTCTTTTTGATCGCGTAGTGCGGCCAGAGTGCGAACCAGCTTGCCTGCAGAAGCTTCTTTCATAGTTGCCATTAACTTGGCAATTGCTTCTTCGTAAGTTGGTAGTTTTGCAAGAACGTTTACGTCTGCTAATGCACCTTCAAATGCTGCTGCACGTACTTCAAAGTTGTCTTGCTCTTTAGCGAAGTCTGTAAATAGACGCGCTGCAGCACCTGGGTGCTCATTAGAGAAGGCAATCAAAGTAGGACCAGTGAATGACTCAGTAAGACATTCTAGGTCTGTGCCAGCTACTGCACGACGAGCAAGGGTATTACGTACCACTTGCATAGATACGCCAGCTTCACGTGCTTTAGCACGAAGTGAAGTCATCGCATCTACAGTTACGCCACGTGAATCAGCAACTACTGCAGAAAGTGCACCTTTGGCAGCTTCGTTGACGCCAGCAACAATTTGCTTCTTGTCTTCGAGTCTTAAGGCCATTGGCTTTACTCCTGGATTCCAATACCAGATAAATCTGGTGTTTACTTCCCTCTAAGTCATTAGATTTAGAGGCCTTTACGGTTTGGTTGTCCAGAATAAAAAATTTATTCTTGGGTTTCCTCACCATCTACGTAGGAGATTAAGCTAGAAACTAGCACCTACGGTCTTGGATGAGGGCATAAGCCCTGACCCATAAATACAAAGCGCAAAATGATAGTATAAATTTTGCGCTTTGTAAATGATTAAGCTTGAGTATCTAAAGTAGCTACATCAACAGTTAGACCAGCACCCATAGTGGTTGATAGGCTAACTTTCTTGATGAACTGACCTTTAGATTGAGCAGGTTTTGCTTTTTTAAGAGCAACAACCAATGCTTCAAGGTTCTCTTTAAGCTTGTCAGCATCAAAATCGGCTTTACCAATAGTAGTATGGATAATACCGTTTTTGTCGTTGCGGTAACGAATCTGACCCGCTTTAGCTAGTTTAACTGCATCAGCTACGTTAGGAGTAACTGTACCCACTTTAGGGTTAGGCATTAAACCACGTGGACCTAGGATTTGACCTAGTTGACCAACAACGCGCATTGCATCTGGAGAAGCAATTACTACGTCGAAGTCCATCTCACCTGCTTTAACTTGAGCAGCCAAGTCGTCCATACCAACTACGTCAGCACCAGCTTCAGTAGCGGCTTCGGCGTTAGCACCTTGAGTAAATACAGCAACACGAACGTTACGACCAGTACCGTGTGGTAGTACAGTAGCACCACGAACGTTTTGGTCAGATTTACGTGGGTCAACACCAAGGTTAACCGCTGCATCTACGCTTTCTAGGAACTTAGCTGACGCTAATTCTTTTAGAAGAGCAACAGCTTCGTTTACTGAGTATTCTTTTGTTGAATCAACTTTTTCGTTGATCGCACGCATGCGCTTAGAAAGTTTTGCCATCGTATTAGCCCTCTACAACCAAGCCCATAGAACGGGCAGAACCTTCAATTGAACGAACCATTGCGTCTACGTCAGCACCAGTCATATCTACTGCTTTAGTATTAACAATTTCTTCTAGTTGAGCGCGTGTTACTTTGCCAACTTTTTCTTTGTTTGGAACACCAGAACCAGACTTGATGCCAGCCGCTTTCTTCAATAAGTAAGAAGCAGGTGGAGTTTTGGTTTCAAAAGTGAAAGAACGGTCAGAATAAACAGTAATTACTACTGGTACTGGCGCGCCTTTTTCAATTGAATCTGTTTTCGCGTTGAATGCTTTACAGAATTCCATGATGTTTACACCATGTTGACCTAGAGCAGGACCAACTGGTGGTGACGGGTTTGCGGCACCCGCAGCAACTTGAAGCTTAATATAAGCTTGGACTTTTTTAGCCATTTTAAATTTACCTTATTTTGGGTTCAAACGCCTTTCGCACATGCGATTAGCTTCCCGATAGAACAAAGGGCAGCGGATTATAGTCGATCCCCTGCCCTAAAAACAACTGATTGTTTATTTTTTATCAGCCTTTCTCGATTTGTCCGAATTCTAGCTCTACTGGCGTAGCTCGGCCGAAAATCAATACTGATACTTTTACACGGCTCTTTTCGTAATCCACTTCTTCGATAGTACCGTTGAAGTCGGCGAATGGGCCATCGGTAACACGAACCACTTCGCCTGGTTCGAATAGAGTTTTTGGTCTTGGCTTATCACTGGTTTCATCCAAGCGATCCAAGATAGCTTTCGCTTCTTTATCAGAAATTGGAGCTGGGCGCTCTGCCGTTCCACCAATAAAGCCTAGTACCCGCGGCACACTTTTCACTAAGTGCCAGCTTTCATCGTTTAGATCCATTTGAACCAAAACGTAACCAGGGAAGAACTTGCGCTCACTCTTACGTTTTTGACCAGCGCGCATTTCAACTACTTCTTCAGTCGGTACTAGAATCTCACCAAAAGAATCTTCCATAGAATGGATTTGGATGTACTCTTTTAATGATTTAGATACGCGAGCTTCATAGCCAGAAAAAGCCTGAACCACGTACCAACGCAATTTGCGCTCTTCAGTCATTAGATACCTACCCCTGTTACAAAGGCAACTAGGCGAACCAATATCGCATCTAGGCCCCACAAAATTAGTGACATGAATGCAGTAGCAGCTAATACAATCATGGTAGTTTGAATGGCTTCTTGACGAGTAGGCCAGATAACCTTACGCACTTCCATACGCGACTCTTTAGCAAATTCGAAGGCTTGCTTGCCTTTATTGGTTTGCGATGCAATGCCTAAAGCAGCAATCACGGCAATCACAACACCGATTACACGCACCAAGATCGACATATCTGTATATAGGTAGTTACCTACAACAGCGGCGATTAAAATTAGAGCAGCTAATGCCCATTTTAGGCCATCTAACGACCCACTTTGGTTTTCAGTACTGGTACTCATCAAACAACCTACAAATAATCCCACAAAATCATAAATCCCTTCATATAGGGATAGTGGCAGGGGTGGAGAGATTCGAACTCCCAACATTCGGATTTGGAATCCGACGTTCTGCCATTGGAACTACACCCCTATAGCACGAAGCCCGACATTATAGGCACTTTGTTTCAAGATTGTAACCCTTGAATGTCGAAAAAACGCGACTAGGCAAACAATAAATTGCCCGGGTATTTATAACACCAGAGCAGAACTTAAAGATCTTGCCTTCAAAAACAAAAAAGGCCGCCTAAGCGACCTTTTTTCTGCTGTGCTACTCTTCTTATTCGAAGATTTTAGCTACAACACCCGCACCTACTGTACGGCCACCTTCACGGATTGCGAAGCGTAAACCTTCGTCCATCGCGATTGGGCAAATTAGCTCTACAACAAATTTCAAGTTGTCGCCTGGCATTACCATTTCTACGCCTTCTGGTAACTCTACAGAACCAGTTACGTCAGTTGTACGGAAGTAGAACTGTGGACGGTAGCCTTTGAAGAATGGCGTGTGACGGCCACCTTCGTCTTTGCTTAGTACGTATACTTCAGCTTCGAACTTGGTGTGTGGAGTAATTGAACCAGGTGCTGCCAATACTTGACCACGCTGTACTTCGTCACGCTTAGTACCACGTAGAAGAATACCACAGTTCTCACCAGCACGACCTTCGTCTAGAAGCTTGCGGAACATTTCTACACCAGTACAAGTTGTCTTAGTAGTCTCTTTAACACCTACGATTTCAATTTCTTCTGAAACCTTGATGATACCGCGCTCTACACGACCTGTTACTACCGTACCACGACCTGAAATTGAGAATACATCTTCAATTGGTAGTAGGAATGGCTTGTCGATGTCACGCTCTGGCTCTGGGATGTAAGTATCTAGCGCTTCTGCTAGTTCTACAATTTTTGCTTCCCACGCTTCTTCGCCTTCTAGGGCTTTAAGCGCTGAACCTTGGATTACTGGAATGTCATCACCTGGGAATTCGTATTCAGATAGAAGTTCACGTACTTCCATTTCTACTAATTCTAGAAGCTCTTCGTCGTCTACCATGTCACATTTGTTCATGAATACGATGATGTAAGGTACACCAACCTGACGAGAAAGTAGGATGTGCTCACGTGTTTGTGGCATTGGGCCATCTGTAGATGCTACTACTAGGATAGCGCCGTCCATCTGTGCTGCACCAGTGATCATGTTTTTAACGTAATCGGCGTGTCCAGGACAGTCTACGTGTGCGTAGTGACGAGTTGGAGTGTCGTACTCTACGTGTGAAGTAGAAATGGTGATACCGCGCTCGCGCTCTTCTGGAGCGTTATCGATTGCTGCGAAATCTTTAGCTTCACCACCGTATACTTTTGCAAGTACGTTGGTAATAGCTGCTGTTAGAGTTGTTTTACCGTGGTCAACGTGGCCAATTGTACCAACGTTTACGTGCGGTTTTGAACGTTCAAATTTTTCTTTAGACATAATAGTCCCTCTGGATAAAGGTCATTGGTACAAAGCACCATTGGTTTACGCTTACCGACCGGTAAAAAGTAATAGGGAGACTAAAAAAGGAATGTGGTGCTGATAGGCAGATTCGAACTGCCGACCTCACCCTTACCAAGGGTGCGCTCTACCAACTGAGCTATATCAGCACTGTGGAGCGGGCAGCGGGAATCGAACCCGCATCATCAGCTTGGAAGGCTGAGGTAATAGCCATTATACGATGCCCGCATCAAACCTTTGGAAGACGACCTACTACCAAAATAAATGGTGGGGGGGGACGGATTCGAACCATCGAAGCTTTCGCGGCAGATTTACAATCTGCTCCCTTTGGCCACTCGGGAACCCCCCCACACTGTCACCTTTTAACAAGGTGAAGCCTTACACTTAAGAGATGGTGCCGATTGCCGGAGTCGAACTGGCGACCTACTGATTACAAGTCAGTTGCTCTACCAACTGAGCTAAATCGGCATCGCTTAAGTGCTGCGCATTCTATGTAATGCATTTATTAAATGCAACAACCAAATGGAAAAAAAAACTAAGGATTGATGTGAACGCGCAAAAATCAGCCAGCAGGCTCAATTATTGGCCGCGTAGCGATACTTCACCGGCCATAAAGGCTTGTTGTTGACCGTTTATTTCAAGCAGTAATTGGCCTTGCTTATCTACGCCTTTTGCCGTGCCTTTTAACTGTCGCTCCTCGGAGAACCGCAAGCTTACCGCTTGTTCTGCAAAAATATCGTAGCGATTCCAACGCTGCTGTAGAGCAGCGAAGCCCTGTAACCGAAATACCTCAAACATCTGATTCAAAGATTCAACAATAGCTATAGCTAGGTCGGTTCTGTTTAAAGGGGGCTTAGCATTCGTTTCTAACTGAGCGAAAGCTTGGTCAATTTGCTCTGCCTGAAGGCTAGCCACTCTAACATTCACTCCTAAGCCAACCACCAAACTAACTTCGCTATTAGCGTGGCCTTGAAGCTCAATTAATACTCCACCAAGCTTTTTACCACCAAGATAAATATCATTTGGCCACTTTAAGCCTAAATCCTTAAAACCAGCCTTTTCTAATGCTTCTACAATCGCTAGCCCAACAGCTAAGCTTAAGCCCATGGCGGCTTCAATGCCATCTTGTAAACGCCACAACAAAGACATACAAAGTTGACCAGCATACGGCGTTTGCCATGCTCGCCCTCTCCTGCCGCGACCAGCACTTTGGTATTCAGCGAGAACCACTTGGCCATGCTCCACGCAGTCTATATTGCTCATTAACCAAGCATTGGTTGAATCAACCTGATCGAATACCAAGGGCATATTATTGGGTAGAGCCAGTTCTAAAACTTTAGAATCTAGCAGAGAGAGCGGCTGAGCCAAGCGGTAACCTTTGCCTTTCACACTATAGATATCTAAACCCAAAACCGAGTACTGCTTGATATAACTAGCAATCGTGGTTCGAGAAACATCAAGTTGCTTAGCTAAGCTTTCGCCAGAGCAAAACTCACCTAATGAGAGAGCGTTTATCAGCTGATAAGGTTTACTCTGCAGCATCGGGCTTGCCTAATACAGTGCTTGGCTCGATCTCACCAGAATGGGTAATAAAACGAACTTCTGGTTGCAGTAACACATTAAAGGATTGCCATACTTGCTGGCGAATGTGGCGACATAGTGCGAGTAAATCGCTAGCTTTTGCGTTGGCTTTGTTAACCAATACCAATGCTTGATCTTGATGCACTGCTGCACCGCCGATTGAATAACCTTTTAGGCCTAGTTTATCAATTAGCCAACCCGCGGCTAACTTAGTTTGTCCCTTGCTTGCTGGATAATTTGGCATCTCAGGGTAACGAGATAGCAAGCTTGAAAGATGCTGTTGGCTAACCAAAGGGTTTTTAAAAAAGCTGCCAGCATTGCCTAATACCTTCGGATCAGGAAGTTTGCTGATGCGCATTCTGCAGACCTCTTCAAACACTGTCTGCGCAGACACATCTTCAGCTAGCTGCTGCAATCCACCATAGTCACGCTTTGCTAGCCATGACTTACTAAGCTTAAAAGTAACCTTGCTGATAACAACTTGGTCTTTTAGCTGAGCTTTGAAAATGCTGTCTCGATAAGCAAATTTGCACTGTTTACTGCTGAGAGTTTGCATGCTGTTAGTCAGCAAAGAGTAAAATTCAACCTCACTGCATACATTGGCTAGCTCAATGCCATAAGCGCCAATGTTTTGTACTGGAGACGCACCCACTGTTCCGGGAATCAGAGCTAAATTCTCTAAGCCAGGCATTCCTTGTTTAACAGTCCACTGCACAAACTGGTGCCAATCTTCTCCCGCTGCTGCTTTAATGGTGTAGGTCTCTGCGTCATCACTGACTTCAATGCCGCGTAACTTATTTACTATAACTAGCCCGCTAAAGTCTTCTAGCAGCAGTAAGTTAGAGCCTCCACCAATCACCATCCACGGTAGTTGCTTAGAGCCCACCCAGGCAATGAGCTCTTTGATGTCTTCAGCATGTTTTAATTCAACAAAATGCTTAGCTTTAGCCGCTAAAGCAAAGGTATTGTAGGGGCTTAAATCAACATCACTTTGTATCGAGGAAACTACACTCATTTTCTTAAACGAACCCGACTTACTTCATGGTTAGCACTTTTTTCTAAAATCAAATCAGCGCGCTCTCGGGTGGGAAGAATATTCTCAATCAAATTTACGTGGTTAATTGAAGACCAGATCTGCTTAGCAATCTCCGCGGCTTCATTTTCATCAAGTCGAGCGTAATGATGGAAATAGTTGTTGGGGTGAGTAAAAGCGCTAGCCCGTAACTTTTGAAAGCGTTCGATATACCAAGTTTCAAGAAGCTCTGGTTCGGCATCAACAAATATTGAAAAGTCTAGGTAATCGGAAACAAATACCTGCCGAGGTTGATTGGGATAATCGCGGGCAGACTGCAACACGTTTAAGCCTTCAAGAATAACAATATCCGGCTGTTCTACTTTAATCTGCTTATCTTTTACGATGTTATAGGAAAGGTGAGAATATACGGGCGCCGAAACACTCTCCTCTCCAGATTTAAGCGCTGCCACAAAATCGACCAAGGCTTTTTGATCATAACTTTCAGGGAAACCTTTACGCTGCATCAAGCCTCTCGCTTCAAGCTCTTCGTTAGGCAATAAGAAACCGTCGGTGGTTACAATATCAACCTTAGGATGCTCCGGCCAACGTTGCAGCAGCGCCTGTAAGATCCGCGAAGTGGTACTTTTTCCTCCGGCGACACTACCAGAAACACCAATAATATAAGGGACATGTTTTCCACTACCCAAAAAATTAGCTAATACTTCTCGGCGGTCTTGGCGCGCTTTAACGTATAAGTTGAGCAAGCGAGATAACGGCAGGTAAATATCTACAACCTGAGGCAGGGACAGCGCTTCGTTAATACCACGAATGCTTTCAAGATCATCTTCGGTAAGAGTAAGAGGTACTGATTGACGGAGTGTTGACCAAGCTTCGCGTTCAAAATCTAAATAACTAAACGCATGCGGCGCGGTGGTGTAAGTTGCTGGCATGGGCCCTTCCTATATAGTGCGGCACAACCATATACCAAAACTAAATAACTCTCCAGCTTAAGGCAGGATTTAACCCTGTTTGCGGAATTTGTCTTCGCGTAAGGGAACTACTTTAGGGCTGCGTTCAACCAAATGAACAGAAGGTAGGTCGTAATCGTAAGCACGTTTGTTGCGGGCGACTTTATTAAATACTACGCCAGATATTTCTAAATCCATCCGCGCCAACTTATTCAAAGCATTCTCTATTGATTTGCCATCAGTTCGTTCCGCCTGCACAACCAACAACGTGGCGTCTACCGAAGGTGCAACCATAACCGCATCACTAACCTGCATTAATGGGCCGGTTTCAATAACAATGCGATCGTAGTGCTGACGTAGGCCCTTAAGCAACAGCTTGAACTTTTTAGAGGCTAATAAAGAGGTAGAGTGTCGGTCAATCAAACCTGCGGTTAGAACATCAAAACCTAACTGGTTATCACGGTGAATACATTGCGATACAGAATGAGTACGCGCGAGTAAGTGGGTTAAACCCGGTTGTGACAACGAGTAATTTAAGTAGGTAGAAACCGAAGCACGGCGTAAGTCAGCATCAATCAACAATACCTTTTCTACATCACTACAGGCCGAGGCTGTTTGGATGGTTAAACTGGTTTTGCCCTCACCTTCTAAAGCAGAGGTAAACAACACTACTTGGCCGCGGTTTGGCCGCATTTGTAAACGCGCTCGCAAAGAACGCAGTGGCTCACCCAACCAAGGGTGAACACCTTGTCTGAGCCATTTGTTGCTGCGAACCTTCACTTTTGGTACTTCAGCTATCACTTCAACACTTAGCGCATTTTCCAGCTCATCAACCGTTGAGAACGTACGTGACATAGCCTGTCTAAGTAATACAAACACCACACTCAAAATACCGGCAAGCATGCCGGCTAGTATCACGATGATTGCTTTCTTTGGTTTAATTGGAGACTCAGGGATCCGTGCGCTATCAACCAACTGAGCATAACCCCGGTTGAATCCTTCTGCGGCTTCGGCTTCCTTAAACTTCTCAAGGAAAGTGTTGTAAAGTCGGGTATTACTTTCTATCTCGCGAGTCAGTTGGTTAAAACGCGTTGTCTTGCGGCTAAGGTCTTGATATCTCACCTTAGCTAATCGTAAAGATTCTGATAAAGCGGCTTCGCGCGCAACAGCAGACTGATAGCTTTTCTCGATACCTGAGATAATAAAATCGGTTTGGCTGCGTAGCTCTAATTCAACCCTTGAGATCTCTCCCGTCAAGGACACACGCTTAGGGTGTTTAGGTCCATAACGCTTAGCTAAGTCGGCTTGTTCTAATTCCAGCTCAATCCGTCGGCGCTTAATATTTTGCACCATAGGATCACGTTGAATCTCACTTAGGGAGGTTAGTTTATTTAAATCGCCAGTGGCGGTGCGTCTTACTAGATTCCATAGCGCACTGGCCTCACTTTTGATCCGCTGAGCTTCCAGTTGCTGAGTTGTCAGTTGCTGCAGCTCTTTACCGATAAGCCCTAAGATACCTTCCTGATCAACTAGGTTTTCTTGCTCGCGATACAGCTGCAGTTCAACTTCTGAGCTCTGCAGGGCAGACTTTAAGCGATTCAGCTCTTGCAATAACCAGCCAATAGTTTGATCAGTGGCCGCTTCACTAGAGCTTCGGTGATACTCAATATAGGCTTCTGCTACCGCGATAGAGACTTGCTGAGCCAGTAACTTGTCCCAGCTTCTAAATTTGATTTCGACTAAACGACTCTTAGGTAAAGGCGTTACCGATAGTCGACTTTTAAATACCCTTAATATCTGGGCTTCACTTGGTGAATTAGTGCTACTAAATTGGGAACTATAGCCTAGGGTAATGACCTGCCACCAATAACGCCAAGGGGCAATTGGTTTGCGTAAGAATTCAGGGTGATGTTGTAAATCTAACTTATGAATAACCGCTAATGCGATACGCTCAGAACGAAGAATTTCTGTTTCAGTATTAAAATATGCTTCAGCTTGGGTATCGAAGTTGTAGACATCTTCTACAGCTACCATTTTGGTTTGGCTGTAACCGATCATTAGCTTAGAGGATGCTTGGTATAACGAAGGCAGTGCTTTTACATACAACATACTTAGCAGCAACGTGACCATCACAACCAAGATAATGTTTAATTTTGCTTGCCACAAAGTAACAAAGAGATGACGTAAATCGACTTCTTTGCTCTCCCTATTTTGTGACGACTTCTGCTCTTCCATGAACCTAAACGGTGACTCCATTACCTAATGTACTTCCTATAACTAACTGATACTGCCAGCTCAGCGGGCTACATGCAATTAGGAAATATTGGAATTGCAGGTGAAAAAAATGCTTCATGCTGCAAAAAACAATAATAATATAATTGTTATTAATAAACGAAAAAAGGCTCCCAATGGGAGCCTTTTTCATAGTTTTAAAGCTTAGGCTTTAACTACTACGTCTACCAAAGTCCAAGACTTAGTCTTAGAGATTGGAGCACATTCTCTGATGGTAACTACATCGCCTTGAGCGGCAACATTAGCTTCATCATGAGCGTGTAGCTTAGTAGTGCGTTTGGTGTATTTCCCGTAGATAGGGTGTTTAACCTGACGCTCAATAGCAACAACAATAGACTTGTCCATTTTGTCGCTAACTACTTTACCTTGCAATGTACGGATATCGCTCATTACGCACCTGCCTTCTGATTCAGAATTGTTTTCACACGCGCGATATCGCGACGTACGTTTTTAAGCAAGTGAGTTTGAGCCAATTGGCCAGTACTTGCTTGCATACGCAAGTTGAATTGCTCACGAAGCAGGTTTAGTAGCTCAGCTTTAAGCTCTTCAACACTTTTATCTTTAAGTTCGTTCGCTGTCATTACATCACCGTCCGCGTTACAAAAGTGGTGCTAATAGGTAACTTACGCGCAGCAAGCTCGAAAGCTTCGCGAGCAAGACCTTCTGAAACGCCGTCCATTTCATACAGAACTTTGCCTGGCTGAATTTGGGCTACCCAGTATTCCACGTTACCTTTACCTTTACCCATACGAACCTCAAGAGGCTTCTGAGTAATCGGCTTGTCTGGGAATACACGGATCCAGATTTTACCTTGACGTTTAATGTGACGAGTCATCGCACGACGTGCTGCTTCGATCTGACGAGCAGTAAGACGGCCACGACCGGTCGCTTTAAGACCGAAGTCGCCAAAAGACACGTTTTGTCCTTTGCCTAAACCACGGTTACGACCAGTGTGTTGCTTACGGAATTTAGTACGTTTTGGTTGTAACATTCCCGGTTCTCCTATTTAGCGTTGCGCTTGTTACCGCGCTTCGGCTTAGAAGGAGCTTCAGGTGCTGCAGCCACTGGCATTCCGCCAAGTACTTCGCCTTTAAAGATCCAAACTTTAACGCCGATGATACCGTAAGTAGTCAACGCTTCTGAAGTTGAGTAATCGATATCAGCACGTAAAGTGTGTAGAGGTACACGACCTTCACGGTACCATTCAGCACGAGCAATTTCTGCACCGCCTAAACGACCACTAACTTGAACCTTGATACCTTTAGCGCCTAGGCGCATTGCGTTTTGTACTGCGCGCTTCATAGCACGACGGAACATAACACGACGCTCTAGCTGGCTAGAGATAGAGTCTGCTACTAATTTAGCGTCTAACTCAGGCTTACGAACTTCTGAGATATTGATTTGCGCAGGTACGCCAGCTAATTTAGCTACGTTCTTGCGAAGTTTTTCAACATCTTCACCTTTCTTACCAATTACAACACCTGGGCGAGCAGTGTGAATAGTTACACGGATGCTCTTAGCAGGACGTTCAATAGTAATGCGAGATACAGAAGCGCTTTTCAATTCTTTAGTTAAGAATTGACGCACTTTGTGGTCGCTGTAAAGGTTATCTGCGTATTCACCTTTATCGGCATACCAGGTTGAATTCCATGGTTTTACGATACCTAGGCGAATACCATTAGGATGTACTTTCTGACCCATTGCTTATCTCCTAGTTATCAGACACAACCACAGTGATGTGGCTGGTACGCTTGATAATACGGTCGGCTCGGCCTTTAGCACGAGGACGAATACGCTTTAGAGTTGGACCATCATCTACGAAGATTTTGGTGATTTTCAACTCATCAATATCAGCACCTTCGTTGTGCTCAGCGTTAGCAATGGCAGATTCTAGAACTTTCTTAACAAGTCCTGCTGCTTTTTTGCTGCTGAATTGCAACGTAACAAGTGCTTTTTCAACTGGTAGACCACGTACTTGATCTGCAACCAGGCGAGCTTTTTGCGCAGAACCACGAGCAAAACGATGTTTAGCTAAAGCTTCCATTATTTAGACTCCTACTTCTTCTTCGCTTTCTTATCAGCAGCGTGGCCGCGATAAGTACGAGTTGGCGCAAATTCACCCAGTTTATGACCGATCATTTCATCGGTAACAAATACTGGAACGTGCTGACGACCATTATGGACAGCGATGGTCAAACCGATCATTTGTGGAATGATCATTGAGCGACGAGACCAAGTTTTCAATGGTTTCTTGTCCCCGCTTTCCACCGCTTTCTCTACCTTCTTCAACAAGTGTAGGTCAATGAATGGACCCTTCTTGAGAGAACGTGGCATGGCGATTCCCCTTATTTCTTAGAACGACGGCGTACGATATATTGATCCGTACTCTTGTTTTTACGAGTTTTGTAACCTTTGGTTGGAACACCCCATGGAGTAACTGGATGACGGCCACCAGAAGTACGACCTTCACCACCACCGTGTGGGTGATCAACTGGGTTCATTACCACACCGCGAACGGTAGGACGAACACCACGCCAGCGCGTTGCACCAGCTTTACCAAGTTTACGTAGCATATGCTCAGCGTTACCAACTTCGCCCAATGTAGCGCGACAATCAGATAAAACTTTACGCATTTCACCGCTACGTAGACGTAGAGTTACGTATGCACCATCACGCGCTACGATTTGAGCGTAAGCACCAGCAGAACGTGCCATTTGGGCACCTTTACCAGGCTTCATTTCAATCGCGTGCACAGTAGAACCTACTGGCATGTTACGCATTGGCAAACAGTTACCTGCTTCGATTGGTGCATCAACACCAGTCATTAGCGGAGTGCCTGCTTTAACACCTTTAGGTGCTAAAATGTAACGACGCTCACCGTCAGCAAACAATACAAGTGCAATGTTTGCGCTACGGTTTGGATCGTATTCTAGACGCTCTACTTTCGCAGGGATGCCGTCTTTGTCATTACGTTTGAAGTCGATCATGCGGTAGTGTTGCTTATGACCACCACCGATATGACGAACGGTAATTACACCGCGGTTGTTACGACCACCAGACTTAGACTTACTTTCCAATAAAGGAGCGTAAGGCTTGCCTTTGTGCAGGTCTTGGTTAACCACTTTAACAACGTGGCGACGACCAGCAGATGTAGGCTTACATTTTACAATAGCCATTTAAGATACTCCTTACTCTGCGGCACCGGTGAAGTCGATGTCTGCACCTTCAGCTAAGGTTACATACGCTTTCTTCACGTCGTTGCGGCGACCAAAACGTGCTCCGTGACGCTTAGTTTTACCTTTTTGGTTCAAGGTAGTAACACCAGTCACTTCAACTTCGAATAGTTTTTCAACTGCAGCTTTGATTTCTGCTTTAGTAGCGGTTTTCACTACTTTGAATACGATAGTGTTATCGGCTTCAGCAGACATAGTGCTCTTTTCAGAGATATGTGGAGCTACTAGAACTTTCAACAAACGTTCTTCGCTGATCATGCTAACCACTCCTCAATTTGTTTAACTGCATCAGCAGTTACCAACACTTTATCAAAAGCAATCAAGCTAACTGGGTCAATACCAGCTACGTCACGTACGTCTACTTTATATAGGTTACGTGCGGCCAAGAATAAGTTTTCGTCAACTTCAGGAGTAACGATTAATACATCGTTAAGGTCGAAGTCTTTCAACTTAGCAACTAATTCTTTAGTTTTTGGCGCTTCAACAGCAAATTTTTCAACCACAATCAAACGTTCTTGACGAACAAGTTCAGACAAGATGCTGCGGATTGCGCCGCGGTACATTTTCTTGTTAACTTTTTGGCTGTGATCTTGTGGCTTAGCTGCAAAGGTTACCCCGCCGCTACGCCAAATTGGGCTACGAATAGTACCGGCACGAGCTCGGCCTGTACCTTTCTGACGCCATGGTTTCTTACCACCACCTGATACTTCAGAACGTGTTTTCTGAGCGCGTGAACCCTGGCGAGAACCTGCAGCATATGCAGTTACTACCTGGTGAATCAACGCTTCGTTAAAGTCACGTCCGAAGGTAGTTTCGGAAACTTCAAGAGCGCTTTGCGCGTCTTTCAATACCAATTCCATTACTATCTCCTAACGTTACGCTTTAACAGCAGGTTTAATGATCACGTCACCATTGGTAGCGCCAGGTACGGCACCTTTAACCAAAATTAGGTTACGTTCAACATCAACACGTACAACATCTAGGTTTTGCGTAGTTACACGCTCAGCACCCATATGTCCGGCCATCTTCTTGCCCTTGAATACTTTACCTGGGCTTTGGTTTTGACCAATAGAACCAGGAGCACGGTGGCTCAAAGAGTTACCGTGAGTAAAATCTTGGGTAGCGAAGTTCCAGCGTTTAACACCGCCTTGGAAACCTTTACCTTTAGAAGTACCAGTAACGTCTACTTTTTTAACTTCATTGAACAAGTCAACTTTTAGCTCATCAGCTACGTTAACTTCTTCGCCTTCACCGTCTGCTAGACGGAATTCCCACAGGCCGCGACCCGCGTCAACACCAGCTTTAGCGAATTGACCCGCTTCTGGTTTGCTAACACGACTTGCTTTTTTAGCGCCGGTGGTCACTTGCAGAGCGCGGTAACCGTCGCTGTCCTCAGTGATAACACGAGTAACGCGGTTTGGCTCACATTCGATTACGGTAACTGGAATAGAAGCGCCATCTTCAGTGAAGATGCGAGTCATTCCAACTTTACGACCGATTAGACCAATCATTGTAAAAACCTCTTATTAAACAGACTCAGGCTTAGCCCAAGCTGATTTGCACATCTACACCAGCAGCAAGGTCAAGGCGCATCAAAGCGTCAACTGTTTTATCAGTTGGCTCAACGATGTCTACAAGACGTTTGTGGGTGCGAATTTCATACTGATCACGCGCGTCTTTGTTAACGTGCGGAGATACTAGTACGGTGTAACGCTCTTTACGAGTAGGTAGTGGAATAGGACCACGAACCTGAGCGCCAGTGCGTTTGGCAGTTTCTACGATTTCCGCAGTAGATTGATCGATCAGACGGTGATCAAATGCTTTCAAGCGGATTCGAATTCTTTGGTTCTGCATTGACAGAGCTCCAAATAAAAAATAAAAGAACCTAACACACACCAACGACATCCGATTCCAATATCTGGGGATGGTAGTGCATGCGACGAGTAACGTTTGCTTCCAAATCGGAAGCACTGTTAGTAGTTAACTGTTTAACCAGTTAACTGATGAATTGCCGAAACAACTCAGCCACTAATTTAGTGAGCCGCGGTATTATACTCAAGCACTGTTAAAAAACAAGCCAATCTACAAATTTTGTTCAATCGCTAACCAAATCACCTTCACACAACAGCGGGAATCTTTAAGCAGCTCGCAAAACCTTAATAGTTGTAAGCCTATAATAATCAATAACAAGCATTTAAAAGAGCTAGTATGAATACCCAACATAGCTTACTGATTGTTAGCCAACACCCTTGGCCAAAGCAGCTGGAGCATGAAGATGCTCCCTGGATCTACTGGCAAACTAAAACCTTTCCTAATTCCCAACAACTCTCAGAGCACCAACTTGCGCTAGTCGTTGTAGATATAGCCTTACTGCAAAGCCCTGAAAACAAAACCAGCCTAAGGCATTTACTTAGTCTGCCAACAACAGAAACAGCTAATGTGCTGTTTTATGCCGACAAGCTACCTAGCGCTAAACAATTATGCGAGCTAGTAAATCAGTTCACGCCAATGCACATCCTGTCTCCAGAAGACTCTGACAGTGAGTTGATTGAGCAGCTAAGATTGCATTGGCCAATTGCCGAACATCACCAGCAGCAACGTTGGTTGGAAAAACAATTGGCTGAGCATGTAGCTCAGTTTCGCGCTAACTTTTTTGATTACACCGCACTTAGCGACCAAGAGTTATCCGACCAAGTTATTTCGGCACTGTATGCCTTTTTTAAGGATAACGATGAAGACCACTTGTGCCGAACTTACAGTGCCAACCATTTACTTACCCAAGAAGGAAAGGCCAATCAGTTTTTATGGTTTATCGCCAAAGGAGAAGTGGTTTTAAAGAAACAACAAGACCAACAAACCTTAGAAGTTGCCCGCATGCAGGCTGGCTCATTAGTAGGAGGCATGTCCTTTGTAACTGGCGAACTCGGTTTTACTAGCGCAGTGACCACCATGCAAACCGATGTGATTAAGTTAGATAGGGTCACGTTTGCCAAGGTATTGGATTCTAGCAGCCACTTATTGCCTTTGTTTACCAACTTGTTATTGCGACATTTTAATCGGCGCCTACAAAAAAGCATTCATACCAAACTTACCTTACAAAGCACGCTCAACTCTTTAGATTCTGCCCACGAACAGCTCATCGAAAAGGAGAAGATGGCAGTGCTCGGTCAGCTCATCTCTGGCATTGCTCACGAACTAAATAATCCGGTTGCCGCCATTACCCGCGGCAGTGACACTATTGCAAAGCAATTGCCTAAGGTACTTAACAGTCCGCTTAGTGATGCACAGCAAGCGTTGGGACAACAGCTGCTCGAAGCCGCTTTTACCCTAACCCCCATGTCTACTAGCGAGATTCGTCAGCGTAGCAATAACTCAATCGACTTATTTGGTGATGCCATAACCGCCAGAAAGGCAGTAAGCATAGGCTTAGATAGACCAGACCTTAGGCAACAGTATTTACAGTGTGCAAGTACTTCCGATAACGTGGAGTTAATAAACGCCTTATCTAGCTTCCATCAAATTGGTAATTTTTTACGTAATATTCAAGTCTGTGCGGCACGTATCGCAGAGCTAGTTAAAGGCTTAAAACACTACGCAGGGCAAGATCCGGAGCAACCGGTACTAGCCGACCTAAATGAAGGCATTGCCGAAACGCTAGTGATATTAGAAAACCGATTACGCGGCTTCGAAGTAGAGTGTAACTACGGTTTACTGCCAGTATATCGTTGTCACCCAATCGCCTTACAGCAAGTTTGGACTAACCTCATCGCTAACGCTTTAGATGCCATGGAGAGTCGTGGCAAGCTAAGTATTAGTAGTCAATATGTAGAAGCTTCACCTAGTTATATTTCAATTGTTATAGAAGACACCGGCCCCGGTATAAAGCCTGAGATTATTGAGAAGATTTTCCAGCTAAATTTCACCACCAAACGAGAAGGTAATTTTGGCCTTGGTATAGGCTTAACCGTTTGCCAACAAATAGTTGCACAACATTTAGGCAGAATCGAAGTGGAATCTGAGCTAGGACAATTTACCCGTTTCATTATTACCTTACCATTAAACCAACAATAGGACTTAGAGGAGTCGCACCATGGAACAATTACTGATTTTGTGTGTTGATGATGAACGCGAAGTATTGGATAGCGTTCTTAACGATATAGCCCCTTTAAGCCCACCATTTACTATAGATGGCGCCGAAAGCGTTGCGGAAGCACGCCAAGTAATTAAAGACTTTGAGGCGCAAGGCGGCAAGCTAGCCTTAATACTTGCCGACCACATTATGCCCGATGAGTTAGGCATCGATTTTCTCATCGACCTCAACCACGCTAGCACCAGTGAATCAGCTAAAAAAATCCTATTAACTGGGCAGGCTGGTCTTCACGACACCATAGAAGCGATTAATCGAGGTGGACTAAATTATTATCTCGCTAAGCCATGGTCAGAAGAGCAACTGCTTAACATCATTAAAGAGAAGCTAACCGATTTTGTTATTGAGTATTGCGACAACCCTATGCCCTTTGCTCAAGTACTAGACGGAGAGCGGATCTTTAGTCATATGAACCAACACCGCCTAGATCTAGGTAATTAACAAAATGTCAGTAGAGATTGCTTGCTGCTTAGATAAATTTGTTTAATGGCTTTATTATAAAAGCAGGATTCTAGAGTTATACCTATCACGCTAGGTAAGTGATTAAAAATAACGCAGGAAAAATACTCGAGAATAAGGCAGGACTTTTCGATAAGTAGTTATTCTACAATCAAAAATTCTAACGCAGTTATCCAGTATTTTAACCATATAGAATGAACAGTTACTTAGTACGATTGGTATTAGGCAAAGTTATGGATTACGAACAACTAAAAGCGTATTTAATGGGCAAACCTGAGGTGACCCAAGATTTGCCCTTTGCCCCTGATGTGCCGGTATTTAAAGTTCGCGGGAAAATGTTCGCTCTAGTTGGTTGGAAAGACGGCGTAATGAATATGAACTTAAAATGCCAACCCGAGCAAATCGATGCGCTGACCGATATTTATCCCGCCATCACCCGTGGCTACCATATGAATAAACGCCACTGGCTAACTCTTTATTTTGATGGAAGTGACGCCGAACAAGAAGCCTTGCGCTTAATTGATAACTCGTTTGAGTTGGTAGTTAAAGGCATGAACAAACAGGCTCAGCAACAACTGCTAGGCACAAGCTAATCTTGACTCAGCCGTTAAGGTTAGCCTTTAAGCTAGTGCTAATTGGCCTGATTCTGGGGTTATCTGCATGCTCTAGTAATGGTAATAATACTGCCAGCTCAGTTCCTCTAAAAATCGCTTACTGGCCACATCCTGAGGTGAGCACCACAGCTTTACCACAACTTAAAGTCGCTACACTAAACCTTGCCCATGGGCGTAAACATGCACTTAATCAGCTGCTGGTGAACGGCGATACCACCAAAAAGAATTTGTTAGATATAGCCGCTTACTTACAACAACAAAATATCGACATTGTGGCTTTACAAGAAGCAGACGCAAGTTCATCTTGGTCTGGCGGCTTTGACCATGTTGCTTACCTCGCTCAACATGCTGGCTATCGCTGGTATGCACATAGCATTCACAGCAGCAGTAAGTTGGCGAGCTATGGCACCGCCATTCTTTCCAAATATCCTATTAGTGAAGCGCTTGCGGTTAACTTTGCACCTAGCCCGCCCACTACCAGTAAAGGCTTTACCCATGCACGTATAAGGCTTAACTCTGAGCAGAACCTTGATGTGGTTTCTGTGCACCTAGATTTTTCTCGCGCCAGTATTCGCCAGCAACAACTTGAACAACTCAATAAACAACTAAAAGATACGGTAAGTCACACCATTATTATGGGCGACTTTAATAGTGAGGGGCAGCTAGACAAGCCAGATGAAGTAAACCACTTTCTTCAGCATAGTCCTTACCGAGCATTTGAGCTGGGCAACAAAGCCTTGGCCAGCTATAAAAGCAAACGCTTAGATTGGATTTTTCTTTCTAAAGACCTGAGCTTTATTGACTACCAAGTCGGGCCAGATAGCTTATCTGACCATCGCCCTGTAATTAGCCTTATTCAAATTCCGGCACACTAAACGACAATAGAAACGGCAATAAAAAAGCCTCGCGATGCGAGGCTTTAGCAACAAAACGATGACTGTTAAGCCACGTTTTGCTTATGAATAAGTGTGCTGTTATCAATGATGAACTCTAAAGCAACTTCATCACAGGCATGCTGACGAGGACAAATATCACAATCTTTCATCACTTTCTCTGGCAGCATGTTTTTAGAGGTTGGGCTAAAACCTAACTTCATGAAGAATTCTGGCACTCGAGTTAGTACAAATACCTTCTCGATTTCCATTTTCTTGGCTTTCTTCATTAAGTGCTGCACCATTGCACGACCTTGGCCAACACGCTGTGAGCCTGGGTTTACACCCAATGAGCGAATCTCTGCTAAACCTGTGTCGTAAAGGTAAAGTGATGCACAGCCGGTAACTTTGCCAGCTTGCTCGCTAACCGTGAAATCACCAATTGCTTGTACTAGCTCAGGGCGAGGACGTGGTAAGTTTTCACCAGCTTGTGACCAGTAATTCACCATCTCTTCGATGTTGTCTAAATCGGTCATGCGGGCAGAACGAACATACAAACCTTTTACGTTACGTTTTGATAAACGTACTTCGGCTTCTGTTAAGGCATGTTCAACTTGCTCAGGCGCTACACCACCAAGAGCTTGGCGCTTCGCAAGAGTAGATTCTAGCGATAAGTTTGGATAAACGTCGTCTTCAATCTCTGGTGCTAGCTCTTTAAACTCAGCCAAGCTTAGCTCTTCTAGCGGCACACCTTTTTCAATGGCTTTCACTACCGCAATACCCACAATATGGTGAGCCTCGCGGAATGGGATGCCTTTAGCCACTAGATAGTCGGCAAGCTCTGTGGCATTAGAGTAACCACCTTTGGCAGCTTCTGTAGTGGTTTCTTCGTGCACATTCATATCATCAAGCACTAACTCAGCCATAGCTAAGCAGTCGCCCCATGTATCTAGTGCGTCGAACAAGCCTTCTTTGTCTTCCTGCATGTCTTTGTTGTAAGCCAAAGGCAATGCTTTTAAGGTCATCATAATGCCAGACAAAGAGCCGTAAACTCGACCGGCTTTACCACGAATAAGCTCTAGCGCATCGGGGTTTTTCTTTTGTGGCATTAATGAAGAGCCAGAAGTCACTTGGTCTGACAAATCAAGGAAGGCAGACTCACCAGAGTTATAGAAGATTAAATCTTCAGCCATGCGGCTTAGGTGAATCATGCTAATAGATGCAGTAGAAATAAGCTCAACCACATGGTCGCGATCCGATACCGAATCTAAGCTGTTACGTGTTGCACGGCGAAAGCCTAAATCTTTAGCAATTTGCTGGCGATCCATTGGGTAAGCAGTACCAGCAAGCGCACCACAACCAAGCGGGCAAACATCTACTCTGCTTAGCGCATCTTGCAAACGTGAGTAATCACGTTCAAACATTTCTACATAGGCCATTGCCCAGTGAGAAAAAGTCACCGGTTGGGCACGTTGTAAGTGAGTGTAACCTGGCAGAACGGTGTCTTGCTGCTGGCGCGCAAATTTAACCAGTTTTTGTTGCAGCTTGTCTAAATGCTCAAGAAGTTCAACCCCTTGGCTTTTACACCACAATTTTAAATCGGTAGCAACTTGGTCATTACGGCTGCGGCCGGTATGTAGCTTTTTACCTAAATCACCCACCCGTTGGATTAGTTGAATCTCAACCCAAGAGTGAATATCTTCAGCATCGCTACCCAAAATTTGCTGTGGGTTTTCGGCGACTTGCTTACCTAAATCTAATAACGCGTCTTCAAGTTTGCTTTGCTCATCTTGTGTGAGAACGCCAACACTTAATAAGGCCTTAGACCAGGCAATAGAACCCGTTATGTCTTGTTCCGCTAAACGGTAATCAAAACGTAAAGAATCGTTGAACTGCTTAAATCTGGTATCTGCAGCTTGGCTAAAACGCCCACCCCACAATGCCATTTTACTCTCCATTTATTATTGCAAAGACCTCAGAGCAACTTGCCTCTGAGGTCTAAGTATTCCTGCTTATTACTTCTGCCAATCTTACTTGCTATTTAAAGCGCGGATCCGGCTGGCTAGAGAGTATAAACGAATAAAGCCTTCAGCGTGCTTTTGATCGTAAACTTGGTCTTCACCAAAGGTTGCAAACTCTTCCGAGTACAGGCTATTTGGCGAACGTTTTTGCACCGCAACTGCTTGGCCTTTATAAAGCTTAATCACTACATCGCCATTGGCATCAGCAGCCATAGCTTCTGAAGCAGCAATGAGTGATTTACACAGTGGCGTAAACCAACGACCGTCGTATACCAAGTGTGCCATTTCTTGGCCCACTTTCTCACGCCATACCCGTGAAGTTTTGTCTAATACTAATTCTTCAATTGCGCGTAGTGCAGCAACAATCACCGTGCCGCCAGGAGTTTCGTAACAACCACGAGACTTCATACCAACAGTACGGTTCTCAGTAATATCAATACGACCAACACCATGAGCAGCAGCAATATCGTTTAGCTTCATTACTACTTGGTAAGGGCTTAATGCTTCATCGTTAACCGCAACAACACGGCCTTGCTCAACTTTAAGGCTTACGTATTCTGGCTCGTTTGGCGCATCTACTGGATCAACGGTTAAGGTCCAAACACCTTTGCTTGGCTCGTTCCAAGGGTCTTCTAGCTCGCCACCCTCGTGCGAGATATGCCATGCGTTAGCATCACGGCTGTAGATTTTGGTTGCTGAAGCAGTAGTCGCGATGTTGTGCTCTGCTAAGTAGTCCAGCAAATCTTCACGGCTTTCCATGTCCCACTCACGCCAAGGCGCAATTACTGTTAGTTCTGGAGCCAATGCTGCAAAACAGCTTTCGAAGCGAATTTGGTCATTACCTTTACCAGTACAACCATGACATACCGCGTCGGCGCCAACTTTACGGGCAACTTCTACTTGCGCTTTAGCAATAATAGGGCGCGCCATTGAGGTACCTAACAAGTAAGTCCCTTCGTATACTGCACCAGTAGCAATGGTTGGGTAAATGTAGTCAGCTACAAACTCTTCTTTAAGGTCAACGATGTAACATTCAGATGCACCAGAGGCTAAAGCTTTCTCTTCTAGGCCAACTAGCTCTTCTTCGCCTTGGCCAACATCGGCACAAAAGGCAACAATTTCACAGTTGTTGTAGGTTTCTTTTAACCACGGAATGATGGCCGAAGTATCTAGGCCGCCTGAGTATGCTAATACTACTTTTTTGATATCTGACATTTAAAAATTCCTTGTTTAACTCAGCCTAGAGCTGAACATTCACTAACTTAATAAACTTACTAGTACGGCGTTTTGTGCATGCATACGATTCTCGGCTTGATCAAAAATCAAAGACTGAGGACCGTCCATCACTTCCGAAGTAATTTCCAACTCGCGGTGAGCAGGTTGGCAGTGCAGCACGTGGTTAATACCACATTGTTGCATCAAATTCTGGTTAATTTGATAAGCCATAAACTTATCTTTTACTGATTGCAGTGGCGTATCGTCGCCCATTGATACCCAAGTATCACCATATACTACGTCGTAGCCTTTAATGTCTTCAACGGTATTAGTCACTACAATTTTGCCGCCATGCGCTTTGGCTAATTGATTAGCTTTTTGCACAACTTGCGCATCTGGGCTTGAGCCTAGTGGGCAAACTGCAGCCACTTCCATGCCTAAGATAGCGCCACCTAACAATAATGAATGCGTCACGTTGTTGCCGTCGCCTAAGTAAGCCAGCTTAACTTTACTTAAATCTGAGTAGTGCTCAGCGATGGTTTGGAAATCGGCCAAGCCTTGGCATGGGTGGTACAAATCACACAGTGAGTTGATAATTGGTACCGACGAATGCTCACGCAAAGTTTGTAGGGTTTTATGAGAAAACACTCGCGCTACAATCGCATCAGCCCAACGGGTAATGTTAGAGGCAAAATCTTTCACACTTTCACGCTCGCCCATCGCGCCATTTTGCTGGTCTAAATACACCGCATGGCCGCCTAAACGGTTAATGCCAATATCAAAAGTTACTCGTGTACGTAATGATGGTTTTTCAAACAAAGTTACAACACTTTTACCCGCAAGGGTTTGCCCATAATCTGCGGGTGTTTTTTTAATTTTAGCGGCCAGCTCAAGCAGCCCTAAAATTTGTTCTTGAGTTAGGTCCTGCAAGCTTAACAGGTGTTTAAAATCACTCATCATCTTTCCTTAAACGGTAACCTGAGTCCCTACCGACTCACCTTTATATGTTTGTCCAGCTAACAAGCTGGCGAGTTTCGCAGGATCTTTCCATGATGCTAGCGAAACCGGTGTTTGCAAAAATTCGGCAGCCTCTAGAGCTGCTTTAACTTTTACCGTCATGCCATCGGTAATTACCCCATCGGCAATCAATTTGTCAGCCAGCGCGCTATTTAACTCAGCCACCAGCTGTTTATCTTGGTCGAGTACGCCAGCCACATCGGATAATAACACCAATTGGCCCTGCAGCAATTTACACACCGCTAATGCAGCTTGGTCGGCATTCACATTGTAAAGCTCGCCATCTTCGCCAATACCAATTGAGCTCATTACCGGCACGTGGCCCAGCTCAATAAGGCTATTTAGTAAAGCGGGGTTGCCTAAAGATGCCTCGCCTACATGGCCTAAACGAGCATCCATTTGGCTTACTTTACAAGAGCCTGCATCACTTAAACACAAGCCCACAGCCGACAAACCAGCTTTTAGCGCTTGCGCTAACAACAACTTATTGCTGGTACCCGCTAAGGCACCCACCACGTAAGGAATCTGCTCTTTAGGTGTTATGCGCAAGCCGTCTAACTTTTCCGATACAAAGCCGGTTTTAGCTAATACATCTTCTACTACTACGCCACCGCCATGCACTAATACAATAGGTTGCTCAACTTGTTGTAAGGCAGCAAATAAATTGTCTAAGGCTAGGCTGTTATTTAAAACGGCACCGCCTAACTTAATCACTAATGGTTTCATTGCCTGCTCCTAAACCAGCGACTCGGTAAGGGCAAAGCCATTACGAATATTCAAACACTGGATAGCTTGGCTAGCAGCACCTTTTAATAGGTTATCTTCAGCCGATACCACAATTAAGTCTTCACCTTGTTGTTGCCAAGCCACATCAATAAACGGTGTGTTTTCTACTTTGGCAATAGAAGGCCACTCACCTTCCAATATGCGCACAATGTTTTGGCCTGCATACGCTTGCTGATAAGCCGCATTTACTTGCTCTTCAGTGGTGCCTGCTTTTAGCACCACATTAATGGTGGCTAAAATACCGCGTTTAAAGTTACCCAAATGTGGAGTGAAGATCACTGGGTGACCTAAGTGGGCAGCAATTTCTGGTTGGTGGCGGTGATTAAACACCCCATAAGGCGCTAAGCTTACTTCGCAGAATGAGCTAGTTAACGAGGCTTTGCGCCCTGCACCACTTACGCCACTAGTAGCATTAATTACCGCTTTGTTGCTTGACTCAACCAACCCAGCTTCAACTAATGGCTTAAGCGCGGTTAATGATGCAGTTGGGTAACAACCTGCTACAGCGACTAAATCCGTTTGCTTAATTTTCTCGGCATTCCATTCAGCTAAACCGTATACCGCTTTTTCTAATAACTCGGGGAATTGATGAGTAAAACCGTAGAATTTTTCGTAAAACTCTGCGCTTTGAACACGGAAGGCGCCAGACAAATCGAAGACCTGACAACCTGCATTTAAAAATGCTTCGGCTAAATCATGGCTTACTTCGTGAGCAGTGGCTAACAAAACAATATCAATATCAGCAAAGTTTTTGGCGATATCAGCCACAATTAACGGTTGCACTGGAGCGTCAACCACACCGCGTAATTTGCCGTGCAGAGTAGATAACGCCTTGCCTGCGTCTACACTTCGCTCTGAAACATACAACCCAGCAAGTTCTATATTTGAATGGCGACTTACATAGCCTGCCAACTCTGCTCCAGTGTATCCACTTGCACCAACAATCGCTGCCTTTAACATCGTTTCTTGTTCCCTTGAAATCTTATGGCATAGTGTTATTTATTGAGCTGCATTTTACTGACCAAATGAACAAAATGTCACGCTTGTCAGCTCAAAAAAAACTAGCTGTCTTTAATATAAACGGAGAATACCACAGGCAATTCTTTATGCAATAAAAATGAATTTTTATTTATTGTTAAATTTACGCGTATAGGTTAAAAAGTAAGCCAAACAAAGTTGCCCTTATTAAAATATGAGTAACAATCTATAAATAGCCGCTTGATCCTAAGCAAAGGAAACAGCGTTATTTGTAATTTAATTACAGGTATTTTGACTATATGCTCGGTCTTAGGTATGTTTTTGCCCTAGGACTAGGGTGATTTAGTAAAAAAATTTCAATAATCGCTAGCAAACGCAAACAGTGAAGGAAAGACAATGAGCCAGAATATGCCTCAGGAGATTAACGCCTCGTTACGAGGAAATGTGAGTCTACTCGGACAACTACTTGGTAACACGATCAAGAGCCATATGGGAGAAGCGTTTCTAGAGAAAGTAGAAACCATACGCCAGCTAGCTAAGGCCTCACGTAATAACGATGATGAGGCGCGCGAGCAGTTATTGGAGCTATTGCGTAACCTAAGTGATGACGAGCTATTGCCGGTAACCCGCGCCTTTAGCCAATTCCTAAACTTGGCAAATATCGCCGAGCAATTCCACACCATTTCACGTAACTGCGAAGGCAGTACCTGTGCCCAAGATCCTATCGACCAAGTTTTCAATAAACTAAAGCAAGAAAACTTAAGTGAAGCAGAGATCCACCATGCAGTGGCACAGCTAAATATCGAGCTGGTACTTACCGCGCACCCAACCGAGGTGACCCGTCGTACCCTAATCAACAAACACGTTGCCATTAATAACTGTTTAGATTGGTTAGAACTCGACTTACCAGATCAAGAGCGCAGCCAACTACTTAGCCGCTTAGAGCAGCTAATCAACCAAGCATGGCATACCGACGAAATTCGCCAGCAGCGCCCTACTCCAGTAGATGAAGCTAAATGGGGTTTTGCGGTAATTGAAAACTCGCTATGGCAAGCTGTGCCAGACTTTGTGCGCCAGTTAGACAAAAAACTTGGCCAGCACTTCGATATGCGCATGGCCTTAGATGCAGCGCCAGTAGTGTTCTCATCTTGGATGGGCGGCGATCGTGACGGCAACCCATTTGTTACTTCTAAAGTAACCGAAGAAGTATTGTTGTCTAGCCGCTGGGTAGCGGTAGACCTTTACTTAAAAGAAATTCAAACCTTGGTTAGCGAATTGTCGATGAGCGATGCTAACGAAGCGCTGCTTGAGCAAACTGGTGATCAAAACGAACCTTACCGCGCCTTATTAAAAGTATTGCGCAGCGAGCTACAAGAAACTCACGACTACCTTACAGCCAAGCTAAAAGGCCAGTACACCGAAGCGCGCGATATTATCACCAATACCGAGCAGCTACGTGAGCCACTAGAGCTTTGTTACTACTCGCTACAAGATTGTGGCATGGGCATCATCGCCGACGGCACCTTGCTAGATCTGCTGCGTCGTATTGCTTGTTTTGGCATCAACTTACTACGTTTGGATATTCGCCAAGACAGTGGCCGCCACGAAGAAGTGTTCTCAGAAATCACTCGTTACTTAGGCATGGGTGACTATGCACATTGGAACGAAACCGATAAGCAGCACTTCTTACTGCAAGAGTTAAACTCTAAACGCCCGCTGTTCCCACGTGATTGGGAGCCAAGTGAATCGGTACAAGAAGTACTAGACACTTGCGCCATTATCGCCAAGCAAGAGCGCGAAGCATTAGGCATTTACATTATTTCTATGGCGAGCGAGCCTTCAGATGTATTAGCCGTGCAACTGCTACTGCAAGAAGCAGGTTGTCCGTTCCGCTTGCCGGTTGCGCCTTTGTTCGAAACCCTAGACGATTTGAACAATGCACCAGCTACCATGAGCAAACTGCTATCAGTAGATTGGTACCGCGGTTACATCTCTGGCCAACAACATGTGATGATTGGCTACTCAGATTCAGCTAAAGATGCCGGTGTATTAGCGGCATCGTGGGCGCAGTACCGTGCTCAAGAAGCGCTGGTATCTATCTGTGAAGGCCATCAAATCAGCTTAACCTTGTTCCACGGTCGTGGCGGTACAATTGGTCGTGGTGGTGCGCCAGCTCACGCAGCCTTGTTATCACAACCCCCAGGCTCACTAAAAGGTGGCTTACGGGTAACTGAGCAGGGCGAAATGATCCGCTTTAAGTTCGGCCTACCTAAAGTTGCCATGGATAGCCTAAACCTCTACGCCAGCGCAGTATTAGAAGCGAACTTGATTCCGCCAATGGAGCCAAAAGACGAATGGCGCGAAGTGATGGACCAAATTGCCGAAACTTCATGTGATGCCTACCGCGGCATTGTTTGGGGTGAAGAAGAGTTTGTACCTTACTTCCGCTCAGCAACTCCAGAGCGCGAGCTAGCTAAACTGCCATTGGGCAGCCGCCCAGCCAAGCGTCGCTCAGACGGTGGTGTAGAAAGCTTACGTGCTATCCCATGGATTTTCTCATGGAGCCAAAACCGCCTATTGCTGCCAGCTTGGTTAGGTAGTGGTGCGGCATTCGAAGGTTTAATTAAAGAAGGTAAAAGCGAGCTGCTAACTGAAATGCGCGCGTGGCCATTCTTCGATAACCGCTTAGCAATGCTAGAAATGGTATTTATGAAAGCCGATACTTGGCTATCAAAAATCTACGACGAGCGCTTGGTTGAGCCAGAATTACAGGAGCTAGGTGAAAAACTTCGGGTTAAGTTAGAAGGCGCTAAAGCGGCCATTGTTTCGCTAGCACCAGACAACAAGCTATTGGCTAATCAAGCCTGGGTGGTTGAATCACTTAATCTGCGTAACCCTTACATCGATCCTTTGCATGTATTACAGGTTGAGCTGCTAAATCGTTCTCGCGCTAACGAAGAACTTTGCCCAGTAGTTGATCAAGCCTTAATGGTAAGCATTGCCGGTATCGCTGCGGGTATGCGTAACACCGGTTAAATACCCGCTTATTTAACCGTAGCAACCCCGCTTTATGCGGGGTTGTTTGTTCTTAGGCTAAGCTAATAGCCTTTACAGGGTACTTTTGCTGCTTGGCAGCGTTGGCTCATTGATAGCTAGGATGTCTTCAATGCAACAATACAAAGGGTGGTTATTTCTTGCCTCGCTGCTGCTTTACTTACTGTATGCCTTTGGCGTAATTGGCATTGGTTTAGCCACCGCAGTAACCTGGGCTGCCGCCTTGCTGTATTTACCTCAACTTAGCAAAGCTATTCGCATTCAGGCGGGTTGTTTGTTAAGCATTGGCATCGTATTGCTATTAATTGCAGCCAAGCAAAATACCTTGCTAAGTGCCTCCGACATACTCTCAATAAACCTTCCCTTGCTGGCGATGTTTAGCGCGGTATCTTTTCTCGCCTTAGCCAATCCAGAGAATCAACAAGACCCTTTACCTATTGGCAAACGCAGCATTGCCTCAACCGCCCTAGGCATGAACCTGCTGGGTGCGGTCATCAATCTATCGATTGTATTCATTGTCGGCGACCGCTTGGCCAAGCAGCAAGCTTTAACTAACGCCCAACAAAAAGTATTAATGCGCTGCTTTTGTGCCGCTGCCTGGTGGTCTCCGTTTTTTATTGCCACTGCGGTATCCATTACTTACGCCCCCGGTATGCAATGGCTAGATGTGCTGCTACCGGGCGCTTTAATGGCACTGATTGCTTTGGCCTTTACCACTGCCGAAGTATCACTAAGAGAGAAAGACAGTTTTGCTGGTTACCCCTTGCGTCGAGAAAGCTTAACCATTCCCTTTGTGCTCGCCACCAGCGTGATTGCATTGCATTTCGCCTTCCCCGATTTCAGCATTATTTTGATGATTACCTGCCTAGCACCGATTGCAGCCTTAAGCTTTGCCAAAGGGAACTCAAAAGTGCTCATTGCCAGAAACTTTGTTAGCCATCGCTTATCTAATGTTGGCAGCCAGTACGTGCTGTTTTTAGCTGCAGGGGTATTCTCGGCGGGTATTAAAGCCTTATTGCTGGCCTACCCAGAAACCTTAAGCCTGCACAACGTAAGCTTTAACCATCAAACCTTTGCAATAGTGTTAGCTATGATGATCGTGGCCTGCATGTTTGGTATTCATCCAGTTATTAGTATTTCTTTAGCCAGCCCTTTGTTATTGCCGCTTAATCCAGAACCTAGTCAGCTTGGTTTTCTATTCTTAAGTTCTTGGGCAATATCCACCGGCAGTAGCCCGCTATCTGGCGTAGGCCTAACCATGATTGGCCGCTACCAATTCACCACCAGCCAAATACTTAAAAACAACTGGTACTACGCCCTAATCATGTGGCTGATATGCTCTGGGGTCAATGCGCTGTTGATGTAGCATGTGCTAGTAGGAAACATATGAGGGAATAAATAAATGATTGAAGAAACTGAAAATTCAACCGTCTATAAGTTACGCCAATTATAAATTCGGCTCTATAGAGTTAAAAAACTAGAATCAGAACACTAGCAATTCTACCTATTTCATAATTAGTTTGCTTCGCGATAAGTAACTATTAGTTTGGTGTTACTATTGCTGTGATTTGAATAGCGAAAACAGATACTCCCCCCCAACTGCCAATTAAAAGTGTTACCAACACTAGAAAATTAACTCTATTTTATTGAATTGATTTATTTTTATAGTGACCATCACTTAAACTAGCTTTTCGAAGGTACTACTTTTCTTCGACTAATTGCTATTCATAATTGTTGATAACGGACTATCTCATATGACGCGTATTATTTTTTTCTCGTTTATTACTCTACTTACCAGTTGTGCGAGTAATCAATCACCATTTGATACAACGGATGGGCAATTGCTGAATTCCGAGACAGCAGTTTTCTCGGCAATTAATGAACGCCATTTAGGACAGGTTTCCAGTGCAGAAATTGTAAGCGTTGATGGGGAACTGACCAAAGGTAATGGTGGACCAATGTGGGTACGAGTGAGCCCTAAAAGTCATAGTTTCGAAATTAAGGCAAAATGGGACGAGTATAGCGGGTTCGACCAAGCTTCCAATTGGAGTGGGCATACTGAAGCTACAGTGATGGTAAATATACCAGAAATGAAAGCTCGGCATGTCTACTTAGCCAAATATAAAATAACTAAAACTAAGATTTACGTTACATTTGAAGATCTAGGTAAAGACCCTTACTTTGGGTTTAAACTATCTTCCTTTGGAAAGCGAAATGGCAGCAACGCAACATTTTACCCTGTAAGCTTTGAGGATGAGGAGTAACGAGTAGTAAATCAATCAATTTACTCTGTTTGTTAATTTAGCTTTGTCAGAATCAATCACAAGAATCTTATCGATAGTGGCCTTTTAAATGCAGGGGCCACTTTGATAATAGATTTTTGATAAACTGATTACTTTTTATTTTGGCTAAAAATACTGCGATTTTAACCATACAAACTTCATCTCCCATTTCTCTGCTGAATCAATCTGTTAGGTGTTAATGCGGCTAAATTTAAGAAAGATCAACATGTAGAAAACATCACAAGCAACACCAACCCGTTACGCTAGACCAGTTACCCCTTTAAACGTTCATTGATTTTACTTACTTCGTGGCAAGTTAGTACCTCAGCGTAAACACCGAGCAAATCGCCTTAGGATGTTTGTAGATTTAAATACACCTTAGAACTAAAATCCACGCTCGCGGCTGCACATGAATTTCAGTCAATTTTAGAGAGAACACTATGATTGTGAAAAATGTGCTTCCTAAAAACTATGCAGAAATGCTTATGGTTTGGGAAAACTCAGTCCGAGCAACACATGACTTTATAACAGAAGAAGATATTGAGTTCTTAAACCCATTATCATTGAGCAGGCTTTTTCCGCTGTTACCTTAAGATGTATAAACAATGAGAGTGGTTCAATTTTGGGTTTTGTGGGTAGCCACGATTCAAAGGTTGAAATGCTGTTCATCTTAAATGAAGCGAGAGGGCGAGGTGTTAGTAAAGCGCTACTGCAATATGCTATTGAGCACTTAGGCGCTACGAAAGCAGACGTAAATGAACAAAAACCGCAAGCAGTTGGTTTTACCAACATATGGGATTTAAGGTCATTTCACGTTCGCCACTTGATGATATGGGCAAACCTTTTCCAATTCTGCGCATGACGCTTTAAAGCTCGGTTTGTCGTAACTAATTTTGCTATAAGAAACGCCCAAAGCTAATAACTTTGGGCGTTTCCGTATCTACTCCACAATATTGGCCACCAACTGCGGATACAACAAAGCCCAGGTTACTAGGCTTTTTATTACTTATTGATTTTGACTACTAAGCAGGCACTGCTTCCGCTGGGCGAACACCTAAAGTGTGGCAAATAGCGTAAGATAACTCCGAGCGGTTAAGCGTATAAAAGTGAAAGTCTTTCACTCCTTCGCGCGATAATACTTTGACCATTTCAATCGCTACACTGGCGCCTACTAGGTTTCGAGTAGTTTGGTCATTCTCTAAGCCAGCAAACTGATTGTGTAGCCATTTTGGCACTTTTACATTGGCAAAAGAGGCAAACTTTTTCAGGGTATTGTAGTTAGATACTGGCAAAATACCGGGTACGATTTCCCCTTCAATGCCTATGGCCGCACAGCGGTCGCGAAAGCGCAGATAGCTTTCTACATCGAAAAAGAACTGGGTAATGGCGCGGTTGGCACCGGCATCCATTTTACGCTTTAAGGCCAGTAAATCGGCTTGGGCACTTTTTGCTTCTGGGTGAATCTCTGGGTAAGCCGCTACCGAGATATCAAAATCAGCTTCTTCTTTTAACAAAGCCACCAAATCGCTGGCGTACATTTGCGGCTTGGCAGAGCCTTCTGGCAAATCACCTCGCAATGCCACAATGTCTTTAATACCACTGTTCCAGTAATCGCGGGCAATTTGGCGCAGCTCATCGGGCGTTGAGTCGATGCAGGTTAAATGCGGTGCAGCTGCTAAGCCTGTGCGGTCTTTAATCGCTTTAATCACCTTGTGAGTGCGGTCTCGAGTGCCCGAGTTTGCGCCATAGGTTACTGATACAAACTTAGGCTTTAAGGTTTGCAAACGCTCGATAGACGACCACAAAGTTTGCTCCATGGTCTCGGTGGTTGGCGGGAAGAACTCAAAGGACACGTTAATATCGCGGTTAAGCTCACTTAAGCTTTGATTGAGTGTTTCGATTTGTTGCGCGTTGTGAAATCCCATTGACCTTCTCCGTTAAAGACACTTAGACGTCTATACCGCTAGATACTAAAGAGAAGATTATTTAAGTCAACGCTATTCATCTTAAACATAGCTTTAGATGAATTATTTTCAACATGGGGGTTTTAGCCGCTAACTGCTGGTTAAATATGCATTAAGACAAATAGTTAGCTAACAGAATTAGCTCCGCTAGTCGAAAGGAGTGTATTGAATAAGATTAATCCACCACTCTTTAGTGCCAGAGGGCGTTTTTACAAACACATCATCGTCTACTTGCTTACCGATAAGCGCTCGTGCCATGGGTGAGTCGATAGTTATGTAACCCAGCTTTGGGTCTATTTCATCGGTGCCAACAATGCGGTAGCGCACGATATCGCCTTCATCATTTTCCAGCTCGACCCATGCGCCAAAAAATACTTTGCCGTTTTGTTGAGGGTGATGGTCAACAATTTCTAGGGCATCTAAGCGTTTGGTTAAGAACCTTAGTCGAGAATCGATGCGGCGAAGCTCTCGCTTACCTTCTTTGTATTCCGCGTTTTCTGAGCGGTCACCCAGTGCTGCGGCTTCGGATACTGCTTGAGTTACTTGAGGGCGTTTAACCTTCCACAAGTACTTTAATTCTTCATCGAGTTTATGCCAGCCTGGGCGAGTGATTAAATTGGTTTTCATAGCTATGTAGTTAAGTCTGCCTAAGCCGATTATAAACGACTTAGGCAGTAAACTCGCAAGCTTTAACTAGAGGATATGTGCTTGGGTGGTTTCTCGTTTCACCAGTTCAACCGGAGGAATACGGAAGTTGTTGCTCGCACCACCATTTAGCATGTCTAAAATGGTTAAGGCGGCAGCATAACCGGTATCAAATATGGGTTGACGCACTGTAGTTAGCGGCGGAATGAAAAACGCCGAGCCAGGCACATCATCAAATCCAATCACCGAAACCCGCTCTGGCACTGGTCGCTTGGCTTTATATAAAGCCAACATTGCACCATGTGCGGTTAAATCATTAGAAGCAAAAATAGCACTAAACTGACGCTTGTTGGTTAACAAACGCTGCACCGCATCAAAACCGCCTTGTTCGGTAAAGTCGCCCTGCTCAACCAGTTGCAGCTTCACAGGCAAACCTGCATGCTCCATAGCTTGGCAATAACCTTCATAACGTTGCTGAGCGTCGGGATGCCCCTCGGCACCTTTAATATGCACAATCTCGCGGTGGCCCAGTTGAATAAGATGATTGGTGGCCATGTAAGCGCCCACTGAGTTTTCAATTTTTATCGAACGTAAGCGGGCTGCTTCTAACTCACGGCCTAAAGCAACGATGGGTCTTTTCTTTGAAAACTCGACCACCTGTTCGTCACTCAAACCGCCAGTTACGATGATAATTCCATCCACCGAGCGCGATAACAACAGTTGCATCGACTCCATTTCTTCTTCGCTATTCCAGTGCCCCGTTACAATAATATGTGAGTAACCTTGAGCCAGCAGAACTTCTTCAATTCCATTTAAAATAGATGAATAAAACGGGCTGTCTGGGTCTTGCACCAATACACCAATTGTCATGGTGCGGCTGCTAGCACTGGCTCCGGTTTGCTGGCCAGGTTTATAGCCAAGCTCAATCATTGCAGCTTGAATTTGCTTACGTTTTGCATCAGACACATAAGTGGTTTGATTCATAAACCGAGATACAGTGCTAGGTGAAACCCCAGCCAACGCAGCGACATCATAAACAGTTGAGCGTTGCTCTAATTTATTTTTATCTTTCACATTGATTCTCTGACAACTAACACTAGTTCGCATTATATCTCTCCCGGTGTTGCTAAATAGTGATAGCGACCTAGAAAGATATAACTCCCTGTCTCACTATAACCGTCTACTTAGCCAAGAACTTGTTTTCAATGATATTGAGCGTTAGAACGCCGTGACAGATCACATAATCTGCTGGTGCTTACACCCAAGTATCAGTAATTACTTAATTTTTGAAGCAATAAAGGCCGACATAATGTCGGCCTAAAATACTTAATTGTTATGGGTTTACTTACTTGAGACGGTGTTCATCCAACACTGTAGTCACCCATACCAAAGGTGCATTCCAGTTGATGGTAATTTCGTTCAAGGTCCACGCACCAATTTCATCGGCAAAACAAGTTTGGCCAACACAGCCGCCCTTCATACCTGCCGCAACTGGGTCGCTAAAGCTGATTGAATTTGGTCCACCCGATAATGCGCCTGGTGCCGGTTTTGGAGAATTAGCATCAGCTTGATGCGCCCAAAAACGGTGGTGCGGATTTTTAAGCGGGTTGCTGCCGTAACCAGTAATGTATGACTGGTCAAGCGGGTTACGCCCTAAGATGTAATCCATGGCATGTATCAAAGCTTGCATGTACTTACTATCGCCGCTGTAATCACTTGCATAGGTAAGGAAAATACCGCGATTCACTAAGTTTGAGTTAGACCCCCAAGGATACTGCTCTGCGCTGTATGGAATGTGGTAGCCCTCTTTTGTCATTAATGAGCTGTATGCATCGGCCGTAGCAACAATCTTGGCACGCGCTTTATCACGAGTTGCTTGATCTAACTTGCTAGGAACAAGAGCCAGGCTCAAGGTGCCTGCCGAGCTTAAATCTTGCCAGAACAAATCACCTTTGGCCGTTTCGTCGCCCACTGGCGCCGCTAAGAATGCAGGAGATGCTTTAGCTGCTTCTAAGTACTTAGATTCACCTGTAGTAATAAACAGCTCTGCCGCTGCCCAATAAAACTCATCAGCTAGTTCTAGATCCCCGTAAGGGCCAGAGCCGGTGAAGTTATCGTAAGCGTATACTTCTGGGCGTTTATTGGCCGCTTGCCAAGCACGGTTTGCTGCAGTTAAACACTGAGCAGAGAAATCTGCATCAATATCTTTCCAAATACGCGCACACTGGGCTGCGGTTGCAGCTAGGTTTAAGGTTGCTGCTGTACTTGATTGGCCAACATGGCGCTTTTGAGTATCTTTATGCGGCGGTAATGGCATACCGGTCCACTTTTCATCGGCTACCTTATGGAACGCCATACCAGAGGCGTCAATTTCGGTTAGCTTAAGGGAACGAATGTTTTCTTGTTGGTTACCCAAAGGCACCGATACTTTGCTACCTTCTGGGATTTGCATGGCCAACATGAATTCCATATTCCAGCGCGCTTCATCCAATAAATCGTTAACACCATTACCCGCTTCTGGCATCGGTTGCTTGCCATCGGCAAACGGTTCGCTAGCGCCTTCAATAAACTGCGAGCGCTCGTACAGGTTCATTAAGGTCCAGGTACTAATGCCGCCGTTTACCACATACTTACCGTGGTCGCCCGCGTCATACCAACCGCCGGTGAGGTCCATGTCAAAATCACAACCTGGCCACTTGTTGCCTTTGTCGTCGGTTTTGTTAAAGCAGCTCACTACATCTGGCACATGCCCTGCTGGGCGCGCCAAGTTTGGACGTTGTACAAACTCTGGCTTAATCTCGATACCGCTTCGGTTCTGGTAGAAGTAAGCTAAGGCATCATGTTTCAGCTCACTGTAAATATCGTCGGCGATTTTGAAAGGATGGCTAGTTTGACCATCCACATCTAACACCAAGTTTTCATGCTTGGTGGTTAAAGCAGAAAAATCCGCTTGATGCACTGTTTCGCCAGATGCAGCATTCACCCCAAATATTTTGGTTTTACCGGTAAGCAGGTGATTGCCTTCGGCATCTTTCACTCGCCAAACGCGAGGCTGTTGTTCTTCGCTGCGAATCACCGCAATTTTTTCTGATTTAGGATAGAAGCCAATCTGATTTAAACGAATATTAGGAATTTTGTTTACGATTACGAATGACTTACCTTTCACCGAGATATCGCTAAAACACAGTACCGCTTCTTTTTGGGCTCCTAGCTGGAACTGAAACTCGGTTTTAGCATCACTCTTTTGATCTTGAGTGAACTTGAAGCTAAAGGCTTTTGGCTCAGTACCAATCTCTAATACTTGATTAAAGTATTGCGTATAAGGCGCACCATTATGCTGAATAAGTGCAGTAAAGGCCGTGTCTTTGTTGGCGCGCGCCACAAAGTCGATAGCATAGTCTTGGCCTTCTTCTAAACCAAATCCGCGCTGGCCTAAAATTACATCCCATGGGTTAGAGCCGGCACGTTTAATGTCCATACAGGCTTCGCCGTCTTTTGCTACTAACTCGGCACCGCTTGACCACCAGCCGGTGGTTCCATTGCTAAAATCAGTATTACTAAGCATTTCATCGCTAGCCGCTAGTGCTGGGGCACTGATTAAACTAGCCAATACAATACTTTGGCTAATACGGCTTAAACTAAAATTGATAAAAGTCTTGTCGCTCGCGCTCATTTCGCTCTCCTTGAACTGAGGCATTAAAATCTAACTTCACTCTAATTCAGCAAGTCGGTTTTGTTGATGGGCTTAGCTCACATAACTATGACCAAGAGCCTGCAACAAAACGTATCTATGAAGTGCTTATGAAAAATTTGTCACGCTGTGAAATAGTTTTCACGCTATTAAGATTCTACATATTAACTTTTCTGCTTGATGCCAGTTAATAAGCGAATAAGATAGAGGGCACTTTCTTTTGCTGCAGCAAGCAGCGCCTCTAAAATTACATAAGTCCATGCAAAATTTAGAACAACAAATTGCTTCAGATATCAACGCACAAGCTCAACAAGTGAGTGCCGCCATTAAGCTTCTTGATGAAGGTTCAACGGTTCCTTTTATTGCCCGCTACCGTAAAGAAGTTACCGGCGGATTAGATGACGGGCAATTACGCTTGTTAGAGCAACGCTTAATTTATTTGCGAGAGATGCAGCAACGTCGCAGCGCCATTCTTAAATCTATTGCCGAACAAGACAAACTTACTCCGCAATTAGAACAAGCCATTAATGCAGCAAGCAGTAAAACAGAACTAGAGGATCTCTATCTTCCTTACAAACCCAAACGCCGCACTAAAGGACAAATAGCCATTGAAGCTGGCATAGAGCCTTTAGCAGAGCTTTTGTTAAGCCAGCCAGATACCAGCCCAGAAAGCTTAGCCGAAGATTTTATTAATAACGAAGCAGGTTTTGCCGACAGCAAAGCGGCATTAGATGGTGCCAAGTTCATACTGATGGAGCGCTTTGCCGTACAAGCCCCGCTGCTAGCTAAGCTTCGTTTATTCTTACAACAAAATGCCGCGGTAAAGGCAGAGGTTATCGATGGTCAGCAACAAAATGGTCAGAAATTCCAAGACTATTTTGACTACCACGAAGCCATAGGAAAAATACCTTCTCACCGCGCTTTAGCCATATTGCGAGGGCGCAATGAAGGCATACTCAACCTAAGCGTAGAAGTTGAGCAAGAGGATGGGCTAAACCACCCTGCCGAGCAAATGATCCGCGACTATTTTGCTTTAGCCCCTAAAGGGCATGCTAGCGACCGTTGGATAGCGACCGTGGTGCAATGGACCTGGCGAGTAAAACTGAAACTACAACTGGAAACAGAATTGCTCAATCAGCTACGTGAACGTGGCGAAGACGAAGCAATTAGTGTGTTTTCGCGTAACTTAAATGATTTATTGATGGCAGCCCCTGCAGGGCCTAAAGCCACCTTAGGTCTAGATCCAGGCTTGCGTACTGGGGTTAAAGTAGCGGTGGTTGACGCTACCGGTAAATTGGTTGCCTACGACACCATTTATCCTCACGCGCCACGAAACCAATGGCAAGACTCGCTAAAGACGCTGGCGGGTTTAGTGACTAAACACCAAGTTAAGTTGATTAGTGTGGGTAACGGCACCGCCTCGCGTGAAACCGATAAACTGGCCGCGGATCTCATTGGCATGTTGCCACCGCAAGGTTTGCAAAAAGTGATGGTGAGTGAAGCAGGGGCCTCGGTGTATTCCGCCTCTGAGTTAGCAGCGCAAGAGTTTCCAGAGTTGGATGTGTCGATTCGCGGTGCAGTATCGATTGCTCGCCGCTTACAAGATCCCTTAGCCGAGTTAGTGAAAATTGAGCCCAAAGCAATTGGTGTTGGCCAATACCAACACGATGTGAGCCAAAGCAAACTATCACAACAATTAGACAGCGTAGTTGAAGACTGTGTAAATGCCGTAGGTGTAGATGTAAATATGGCTTCGGCACCACTGCTAAGTTTTGTGGCAGGTTTAAACACCACCATAGCGCAAAACATTGTGGCCTACCGCGACGAGCACGGCGCGTTTAAGTCACGCGCAGCAATTAAAAAAGTGGCTCGTTTAGGGCCTAAAGCCTTTGAACAAGCCGCGGGTTTTTTACGGATTAACCAAGCGAAAAATGCTTTAGATGGTTCGGCGGTTCACCCCGAGGCTTATCCCGTAGTACAGGCCATTGCTGAGCATAGCCAGTGTGAAGTTAGCCAGTTGATTGCCAACGGTGAGCGCTTAAACAAACTCGACCCGAAACAGTTTATTAGCGACAAATTTGGTCTACCCACTGTAACCGACATTATTGATGAGCTTAAAAAACCTGGTCGCGATCCTCGCCCTGAGTTTGCAACCGCCACCTTTAAAGAGGGTGTAAACACCATTAGCGATCTAAAGCCAGCCATGCTGTTAGAGGGCGTTGTGACCAACGTAACTAACTTTGGTGCCTTTGTTGATGTTGGCGTGCATCAAGACGGTTTGGTACATATCTCCTGCTTAGCCAATCACTTTGTGAAAGATCCTCATCAAGTGGTTAAAGCCGGCGATATTGTTAAGGTAAAAGTGCTGGAAGTAGAAGTACAACGTAAACGCATTGCCCTTAGCATGCGCTTAGATGAAGACGTCCGTTCTAATCAATCTACAAACAAAACAAAACCAACACCCAATAAGCCTCATTCGGCCAAAAAGCCGCAAGCTAGTGCGCCGATTAATAGTGCCTTTGCAGATGCTTTTGCTAAAGCGAAGAAATAAATTTAAGCAGAGAAATAGATTAAGCTTGTAAGCTTAGTTGAGATTGCGGCTTAAAAGCCGCTGCACTGCTATAGCGCTGTTCAATGGTTTGATTACGCTGCGCCATTTGCTGTGCGATATCTGGATAGCGTTGTTGCAAAGCTTGAGCATTTTGCTGCTCTCGCGCTTGCTGTGTAGGTTCAAATTCGGCACCTTCGACAGCAATGGTGCCAAAGGCTGAAGGTTGTTCGTCTGATGCCAGCAAACCTGGCGGTTGCGCATGATTAAGTTCGCGTTGTGCTTCGGCTGCTTTTTGTTGAGCCTGAGCTGCCACTTGCCGATCTTGCGAGGAAGGCTCTGCGGGTGCTAGCGCCGCCCGTTGCACCTGCTCCATTTTAGCAATGGTAGCTTGTGGGTCGTCGGGGATTTCACTCACATCGATAGACACTTCACCGCCTACCGCATATTGCTTTCCATCTGGGCCACGTTCAAACTCAAAAGAGGCGGCACTGGCGTATTGCCCACCAACCGCTTGGTGTTGCGCTTCATGGGTGCGTACTTCTTGGTCGCGCGCACTTAGCTCATCAACTTTCTTCTGCTCGCTTTCGCTAAGCTCATTTTGGCCTTTTTGTCTGGCACTGGGTTGCTCAGAACCGGACTGGTCTTGGCTGCCTTTTTGCTCGTCTTGTTTACCCTGCTGCTCGCCTTGTTGCTCGCGACCTTGCTGCGCTTCACGCTCGTTTATTTTAGCTTGCTGCTGTTCTTGAACTTGTGGGTATTGAGCCGTACTTTGCGGCTTGCTGCGATCTTTCTCAGCGCCGACCTCTGGCTCTTTAGCAAAACTAGCGACTTCTTTGGGTTGAGCTATCACCTGACGCAACTGATTGTCGCGACGGGCGGAATCCGTAGGCGGAGTTAAGGTATTGGGGAAAACATTAGGCAAGCTAACATTGATATTCATACTAGGCCTCTACATCCAGTAAAGTGCCTAACATTTTAGATTCGGTTTGTATCACCTTTGCGCCAGCTTTAGCATAAAGCTCAGCTTGGCTAAGGCTCACCATGGCATCAACCACTTCGTTTTGCTGTGGTTCACGTTTTGCCGCTACTTCAGCAAGGGTTTGAGCACTTTCGCTAACTTGCTGATTTGCGTTAGCAATAATTTGAAAACCGCTACTTGCCGCGCCAATTTGCATATGCCCTCCGCTTAGTTAGTTGCTGCCTCGATCATAGTTAGCCCTAATTCTAGCAAATTGCTCACTTTTACACCACTATACTGCGCGCAAAGCTGAGTACTTTTTCGGCAAATAGCTGCTTCTCAGAGATGAATGGTGCATGCGAAGAACTAGCAAACAGGTATTGAGTAGCCTCGGGATGAAGCTCGGCATGTTGCTGCATAGCGGCCTTTGGCACCAACGCATCACTACGACCATATAGCTGTAACCAAGGCATTGAGATCTGCGCTAACTCATCACGTAAATCTTGGCTTTGCAATAGCGCTAAGCCCTGTTCTAAGGCGCTAAGCTGGGGTAGTGGTCGGCTTGCTAGTAGCTCTCGCAGCTGCTTGATATCTTGCTTAGCTTGATCGCTTCCCATGGCTTGGATGGCCAAAAATTGCTGTAAGGTTTTCTTAAAATCTTGCTGTAAACCACTGGCAAAACCATCGAGCACTTTTGCTTGAATTCCCGGCCACTCGGATTTAGCGATAAAGTGGGCCGAGCTGGCCACAGTAATTAGACCCGCAACCTGCTGTGGCTGGTGAATAGCTGCATACTTTGCCACTAAACCACCTAAAGACCAACCTAGCCAAATGGCCCGCTCCGGCACCTGAGCACTAATGGCTTGCACCATACCATCTAAGCTAAGCGGCTCAATGGCAGGAGAGTGACCAAAACCGGGTAAGTCCACTAGATATACGCTGAAATGCTCGGCTAATAGCTCGGTAACAGGCTGCCATACAGCGCCATTTAAGCCCCAACCATGAATAAGAATGAGCGCAGGGCCTGAGCCATGACGTTCAAAATGCAATTTGCTCATCTACACTTAACTACTCATCAAAAAGGATGCTCATGTTAACTAGATTTCACGCGCCTTTAAACTCCCGCTTAGTTTTGTCTAAACACTGTGATTTTTGTTTTCAAAGTAAAAGGCTCAATCAGGTTTGTTGCGACAGCTGCAGCGCTCTGCTGTTAACGCCGAACCAACACCGTTGTGAGACGTGTTATTTACCCTTGGCTGAGCCAGGAATATGCGGCGAGTGCCAAGGCAACATTCCTTTTTACGATCAAGTAATCTGTTTAAGTGACTACCAATGGCCGATAGAGCCGGTGATTAAAGCCTACAAATATGCCAAACAGCAACACTTGGCGAAGCCCTTAGGCCAACTTATTTGGCAGCACATTCAACTCACTCAAGCAACGCTGCCAGATGTTTTTTGTCCGGTACCTTTGCATTGGTTTAAGCAATGGCAACGCGGTTTTAACCAAAGTGAGGTTTTATGTAAGCAATTGGCAAAACACGCAGCAAAGCCAATGCAAAAGCCGTTTACACGCAAACATTATGGTTCAAGCCAGGCAGGGCTTACCCGCCGCCAGCGACAAAAAGCCTTGGCGGCCAGCTTTAGTTGCCAAGATACGTTTAGCTATAAACACTGGGTAATCATTGATGATGTTGTAACTACCGGCAGCACCGCTAACGTGCTAGCTAGACAGCTTAAAGATGCCGGCGCTGAACGAGTCGACATCTGGGCTATTGCACGCACCCCAAAACCTTCTCAACGAAGATAAGCACTCGCAACACTAGCAGCGCTGTTTAAAAAGCCGTACAATAAACCTTAGTATTTTAGTCAGGTATCGAGGAAGCAGATGGTATCGATCTCAGAAACAGCTCAACAGCATTTTGTTAAGTTGCTAGAACAACAGCCTGAAGGCACCCATATTCGTGTATTTGTGGTTAATCCTGGAACACCAAGCGCAGAGTGTGGCGTATCTTATTGCCCACCAGAGTCGGTTGAAGAAGATGATACCGCGCTACAATTCGACGGCTTTAAAGCCATGGTTGATACCGCTAGCGCGCCGTTTTTAGAAGAAGCCGAAATCGACTTTGTGACCGACAAAGTGGGTTCACAACTTACGCTTAAAGCTCCAAATGCCAAGATGCGCAAAGTAGATGATGACGCTCCACTCATTGAGCGTGTTGAATACACCATTGAAACTCAAGTTAACCCTAACTTAGCTTCACACGGTGGTAAAGTTAGCGTAATGGAGCTAACCGAAGAAGGCGTGGTAGTGCTGCAGTTCGGCGGCGGTTGTAATGGTTGTAGCATGGTAGATGTTACGCTAAAAGAAGGTATTGAAAAGCAGTTGCTTGAAGCCTTCCCTGGTGAGCTAACCGGTGTTAAAGATGTTACCGAGCACCAAGCTGGTGAGCACTCTTACTACTAGGCTCAGCGAACTACAAATATAAAAAAGCCTATCATTTGATAGGCTTTTTTGTTGCTAGCTTGTGGCGCTTATCACTACTCTTCGCGCTGGTCGCGCGCAAGCAAATCAATAGCAGCTTGTTTAGCTTGTTTCCCTTTGTATAGCACTTGATAAACCTGCTCCACAATTGGCATTTCAACTCCAACTCTTTCAGCTAACAAATAGACTTCTTTAGTATTGCGGTAACCTTCTACCACTTGGCCAATTTCGCGTTCCGCTTCCTCGAAGGATTTTCCGGCGCCTAGTGCCAAGCCAAAACGGCGATTACGGCTTTGATTATCAGTACAGGTAAGCACTAAATCACCCAAGCCAGCCATGCCTTTAAAGGTTTCAGGATCAGCACCTAAGGCCTTACCCAAACGCGCCATTTCGCGCAAACCACGGGTAATTAAGGCAGTACGTGCATTTGCACCAAAACCTAAACCGTCGGCTAAACCAGCGCCAATCGCAATAACGTTTTTAACTGCGCCCCCTAATTGTACGCCAATAATATCGTTATTGGTGTACACCCTAAAGCTTCGCTCACAGTGCATAACCTTCGCCAAATAGCGCACAAACTCAGCATCTGAAGATGACGCAGAAATGGCGGTAGGTAAACCTGCTGCTAGTTCTTTAGCAAAAGTAGGCCCAGAGATCACCGCTAGCGACACCTGTTCACCTAAGGCATCAACCGCAACCTCAGACAACAAATGTCCGGTATTTGCTTCTAAACCTTTGGTTGCCCAAGCTACTCGTGATTGTTCACTTAACATTGGCTTTATCTGACGCATTACATCAGCGAAAGCAAAGCTAGGCACGACCACCAGTAAGTTGTCACTTTGCGCAACCGCGGTGCCTAAATCAGCTTCTAGCTCTAAGCTTTCGGGGAAAGCAACCCCTGGCAAGAAGTCTTGGTTTTCACGGGCTGCATCAAGTGCAGCCACGTGCTCAGGCTCATGACCCCATAACACGGTACGTTGTCCATTTCGAGCAATCGCAATTGCCAACGCGGTACCGTATGAGCCTGCGCCCAATACGGTCATAGTAGCCTTTGAGTTAACCATTAAGCGTCAGCTTTAGCCGCTTGCTGTTGTTCTGCTTGCTGTTGTACGTAGTTAGCAAACAAAGCATCAAAGTTAACTGGCGCTAAGTTAATTTGTGGGAAAGAACCACGGTTAACTAGGTTAGATACCGCTTCACGTGCGTAAGGGAAAAGAATGTTAGGGCAGTAAGCGTTAATTGCGTGAGCAAGTTGAGGCTCTGGCATGTTACCTAGAGTGAAGATACCACCTTGGTGAACTTCACATAAGAACGCAGTTTGCTCGCCAACTTTAGCAGTAACAGTAAGTGTTAATACTACTTCAAATACGTTGTCAGCTAGTTTGTTGCTAGTAGTATCTAAGTCAACCTTAACTTCTGGTTTCCACTCTTGTTGAAAAATTTGTGGAGAGTTAGGCGTTTCAAAAGAAATATCTTTTGTGTAAATACGTTGAATTGCAAATTCTACTTGTGGTGCTTCAGTGGTTGCTGCTTCAGCCATGATAATTACCTTTAATACATTAATTTAAAATTGCTTAATCGCTAGAGCGCTAGCCATTAAAACTCGATCTTACTTCTTAGTGATCGGTAGGTTTGCTGATTTCCAATCGGTCATGCCGCCGCGTAGGTTATACACTTTCTCAAAACCGCCTTTAACCAGAGCGTTAGCCGCTGAGCCTGAACGCATCCCTGTTTCACATACAACGATAATGGGGTTACCCTTTAAATTTTCAATAGGCTTAAAGTTATTAGCCTGTATTTGGGTTAAAGGAATGTGACGTGCGCCCGCAATATACCCTTTTTTGTACTCGTCGTTAGTACGAACATCCACCACTACTGCATCTTCTTTATTAATGAGCAAAGTAGCTTCGTGATTGCCTACCGAGGTAACCTTCGACAGCATTGGTTGAATAAAAGTGTAGATAACGGCACCGAACAAACCTACCCAAGCGAATGAAATGATAGGGTTATTTCCGACAAATTCGACAACTTGCTGCATAGTATGACAATTCCAGTTAAGCAAATAGTTAGTGATATTGGGGCGAGAGTATACACCTGAGCGAGAAGAATAGCAGCTCTCAAGCGCGCCAAAGCTCGCAAATTGACCTAAGATTCATACACCAGAACAAATCTGAGCAAAAACAACTAATCTCGGTTGATTTGCGCTCAATCAGGTGACTCAGACAAAAAATGTAGTAATATTTCACTAATTCGTTTTTCACTTAAACATTTACCGATTGAGGAAATTGCAATGTCTGCAAGCAAAAAGCCTTTAGCACTAGTTATTATGGACGGCTGGGGCTACCGCCAAGACAGCGCCAATAACGCTGTAGCAAACGCCAACACTCCAGTATTAGACAACCTTTGGGAAACTGCTGCTAGCACCCTTATCTCAGGTTCAGGCCTAGATGTAGGTTTACCAGACGGACAAATGGGTAACTCAGAAGTTGGTCACACTAACATCGGTGCTGGTCGCGTTGTATACCAAGAACTTACCCGTGTTGGTAAGTCAATTACAGACGGTGATTTTTTCACTAACGAAGTATTGGTAGGTGCGGTAGATAAAGCCGCAACAGCCGGTAAAGCCGTTCACATCATGGGTCTGCTTTCTCCAGGTGGTGTTCACAGCCACGAAGATCACATGCTAGCTGCGATTGAATTGGCCGCTAAGCAAGGCGCAAAAGAAATTTACTTACACGCTTTCTTAGACGGACGTGACACTCCACCACGCAGCGCGCAAGGCTCAATTGAAAAGTTTGACGCAAAATTTGCAGAAATTGGTTCAGGTCGAATTGCTTCGTTAGTAGGCCGTTACTACGCAATGGACCGCGATAACCGTTGGGAACGTGTAGAAGAAGCTTATCAACTACTTACTGAAGGCAAAGCTGAATACAGCTACGCTAACGCCACTGAAGCGCTAGCAGCGGCTTACGCGCGTGACGAAAACGATGAGTTTGTTAAAGCCTCTGTAGTAGGCGAAAGCGCAGCCAGCATTAACGATGGCGATGCGGTATTGTTCATGAACTTCCGTGCTGACCGTGCCCGTGAAATTTCACGTTGTTTTGTTGAGCAAGACTTCACTGGATTTGAGCGCGCTAAAGTGCCTGCATGTGCCTTTGTTACACTAACCCAATATGCAGCGGACATTAAGGCCCCTTGTGCTTATGGCCCTACAGACTTAGTGAATACTCTGGGTGAGTGGCTTGAGAAGAACAACAAAACGCAACTACGTATTTCTGAGACAGAAAAATACGCCCACGTAACTTTCTTCTTCAATGGCGGTAAAGAAGACGCTTTTGTTGGTGAAGACCGCGAGCTTATCCCTTCTCCAAAAGTAGCTACTTACGACCTACAACCAGAAATGAACTCGGAAATGCTAACCGACAAGTTTGTAGCAGCGATTGAAAGCGGCAAGTACGACGTAATCATTTGTAACTACCCGAATGGCGATATGGTTGGCCACACTGGCGTATACGATGCCGCAGTTAAAGCCTGTGAAGCAGTAGATAAGAGCATTGGCCGTTTGGTTGAAGCACTTGATAAAGTTGGCGGTGAATGTTTAATCACAGCCGACCACGGTAACGCCGAGCAAATGGTTGACCCAGAAACGGGTGGCATCCACACAGCTCATACCAACCTGCCTGTACCTTTCATCTACTACGGTCGTGAAGCAACTCCAGTTGAAGGCGGTCGTTTAAGTGATATTGCACCAACAATGCTAAGCTTGATGGGCATGGAAACTCCAGCAGAAATGACTGGCAAGGTATTGATGAATTTGAAATAATGGCTTGATGAAAGAGCCTATTTCAGCTTCGAAACAAGGCGCTAGCAAGCGCCTTATTCGCCTGTTTAACGCCAGCCTTATTGCTGGCGTTTTGCTATTGCTCTGCCCACCACTGCATGCCAACGAACAACAACAGTTGCTCGACGTTCAACAGCAGCTTAAGCAACAACAACAGCAACTTAAAAAGCGCAAAAATGATATAAGCAAGGCGCAAGAACAGTTAAGACAATATGAGTTAGCGCTCGCGGACTCCAGCCAACAACTACGCAAACTTAACAATCAGCTTTCCCACTCAAAAATCGAACAACAAGATATTCAGCAGCAAGAAAAAGCTCTAGAAGAAAAGCTAACTCAACAGCAACAAGCACTTAAAGCACAAATCAACAGCGCTTATCGCTTAGGTAATAGCGATTACATGAAAATGCTGCTGAACCAGCAAAATGCTGCAGATTTAGAGCGGATGTTAAGCTACTACCAATATTTGGCTAAAGCCCGCAGTAAGGCCTTAGAGCAAGTCAGCTTCCAGCAACTAGAATTAAGCAAAGTTCAAAGCCAACTAGCCGAAGTACAAAAGCAACTAGAAGGTTTGGTCGCTCAGCAAAAACAAAAACTGGACCAGCTGCAGTCTCAACAAAATCAACGTAAGCAACAACTCGTTAAACTTAATAAGCTGCAAAATACTGAGCAAAGCCGTTTAGAGCAGCTACAAATTAATGAACAGCACTTACAGCAAGTGATTAGTGACCAAATAGAACAGCAACAACAACTTGCCCTTAAACAAAACTTAGATAAAACGCCTCTCACTGGCCTCGCCAAGGCAAAAGGCAAACTGCCTTGGCCGCTCAAAGGCAGAGTACTTCACAGTTACAATAGTAAAAATCAGGGGCAAACACGTTGGCAAGGCATAGTGATTGACTCCCACCCTGGTACTAACGTAAAAGCAGTGGCCTCTGGCAATGTAGTATTTGCTGATTGGTTGCGTGGTTATGGTCTAGTTGTTGCCATCGATCATGGCGAGCAATACCTTAGCTTTTACGGCTATAACCAAAGCTTAAATGCAGAAATTGGTGAGCGAGTAAGTGCCGGTCAAACCGTGGCTTACGCCGGCAATACTGGCGGCCAAACTACCAACGCCTTGTTCTTCCAGATTCGCCATAAAGGGCAAACCCAAGACCCACGTAAATGGTTAAAATAATTCTACTTTGCCTAGGTATGCTGGCGACAAGCTCAGCTATGGCTGCGCAGTTAAGTATCATCATTGATGATGTCGGTAATAGTGCCCGCGACTTTGCACTACTAGATCTGCACCCCAATATTACCTTATCGGTACTTCCATCAAGTCCTTATGCCAAAGACATTGCCGAACAAGCTCAGCAACAGCAACGCGAAATAATGTTGCACCTGCCGATGCAGGGCAGTGGCACCATTGCATTAGGGCCATATGGCTTGCCCGATAATTTAGAAGAAGCAGCTTTTAAGCAACGAGTAGAAGCAGCTATTAATGACTTTCCAGAGGCCACTGGCTTAAACAACCACATGGGTAGCCAACTCACCCAACTTCCCACAGAAATGCACTGGTTAATGCAAGTACTGGCTAAACAGCAGCTATTTTTTGTGGATAGCCGCACCCACCTAGCCAGCATTGCCCAGCAAACAGCTCGGGTATATCAAGTACCCAGTTTAAAGCGCCATGTATTTCTTGATCACCAAGACAATCCCGTGGCAATCGAGCGCCAATGGCAAAAAGCCCTAAGCCTTGCTCGTAAATATGGTCATGCAGTGCTCATCGCTCATCCCAGACCACACTCGGTGGATTTACTTAATCAATTAAGTTTGCCGGAAGATGTGCAACTGGTTGGGGTTGCCCAGCGCCTAGCTTTATTGGCACCAGATCTCGAGAGTGAACCGAGCATTCGTTTAGTGGGTTCAGAAGAGCCTATTGTGCAGCCGGTGCACAACAAACAGCTCTAGGCAATTGATTTAAAGCAAGCAGCACAAAGCCACAATACCAAGCGATACATTACGCGGTTTGCCTTTCTAAGTAGATGAGATTATCCATGGCTTGTTGCTGGGTAGTTCCACACAGCCACTCTGCAGCTTTAAAATCACTGCAAACCTTAGGTCGCTCAGCTTTACCAAAAATAGCGCATAAATTATCAGCATTTAAATGAACACATCGCTCACCCGCTACTTTATTTAATGAGCTAATTGATGGCGCAATGCAACAAGCACCGCAGCCTAAACGACACTGCATAACAGGCTCTCCAAAAAAGGGCGGCTAGTGTAGCAAAACACGCCAGTATAAATCGACGTCTATTTGAACAAAAAAGCTGCCCTAGTGGGTTGCTTTTATTACGCTTTGCAGCTTACTAGTGTAAGCGGCGTAAGCTTAATCGACCGGTTGGTACTTGAGGGTCATCATAACAAATCGTTTTACCGTTACTTAAACTGATGCAATTCTTTTGAACAATTCCATCTTTTGAAGGTAAACCATCATCATCAAAGCCAGGGTCGATAATCCCAATAGGCGCAGATGGTATACCTCCTTCAATCTTTTGATGGGAACTATCATCATTAATCGTATTACCGTTATCAGGGTCAGTATTTCCGTCAGTCCCCTTATTCCAAGTCACCCCAGATCTTAAATCCACTTCCATATACCAGCCACTGCCCCCAGAGGAACATGAGTCATCATTTGGAATAAGAGTGGTAAAGCTCAGTTTATTGCCAATAAGCAAACTATTGGTTACTTGACGCTCTCCTTTATTGTCAGAGTTATTGTTTTGAGTATTGACCAAATCTAAATACCAACCTTTTTTAAGATTCCAATCAACCTGATTTTCCGTCAATTGTCTATTTTGTGTATCTTCCTCAATAATTTTCTGTGCTTGAAGCTCGCTGTACTCACCATTGTAATTTCGCCCACCAATTGCTTGGTTGTCATTCTTGTCCCATATAACGTATACACTTTGCGTATCTTGGTTATCAGTTGCCTTATCTTGGTTTTCAATATATTTACCTGTACCAAAAGCTACTAACACTCCAGATTGCTGAGGGTGTCCATTCGGATGCCTGCCAACAGAAGGTTGAGAGGTAATAGCCTGAGAAGCAAAGTTTACTGGTGCATTTCCTCTTGATGGGCTTTCTGCTGTAAATAGTGGTTTTTTACCTTGGGTTGCCACCCCCCAATTCAAGCTGGAATCTTCAGATATATCAAATACCCACATGTTGCCGAATAGATCTCCAGCATAGATACGATCAGCAACACCATCACCGGTTATATCAATAACTGCTGGTTCTCCTAATGCATTAGGCCTATTCTTACCTGTAGGGTCAGCGGAAGCTCCGACACCAGTGGAAAGAGTTCTTATGTGAGAACCATCTTTTAGGTCTGCAATAAATAATTTTGCTATTCCATCTGGAGAATTATAACCACCAGAAAAAATAACTCCTACACGATTGTCTTTTCCACTTTTAACAGAAAGCTTAGCAATAGTTGGGGCTGCCTGACTGTAACCCAAATTTGAGTAGCTACCATCAGCACTTATTTCCCATTTTATTGTAGATTTCTTGTTTAGCTGATTCATGTTAGATACATCTAAGGCATACAAACCTTTAACTCCAGTACCTAAACTACCAACAACCGTTGTTATTGGCTTTGAGGCCGACTTATCAGTATAGCCAGAAATCGCACCATCAACGAAATACTTATGAGTATAAGAGAGCATGGGAAGGCTATTAAGGTGACCATGCACTTGACTAGGTATGTAGGCCATTAATTCTTTACCCGTTTTTCCGTTGATGACATGTACCATCCCATCGTTTGCCCCAAAAACCAAAACGGGTACCGCAACTTCATGACCAGTAGCTTCAGCAACATAGTAAGGAGTTGAGTTAACAATATCACCAAGAGCAGAACCACGCTTTCGCATCTGTAGATCCCCCTCAAGTGTTTCGTTCGTTCTGTCACCCCGTAAGTAATTGATAACCGAAGTAAGATACTCCAAATCTGGCAATACCTTTTCGCCATTTGCATTGATATTCCCTTTTAGCAAAGCATCGATTAATTCACCACTAATACTATCTTTATTCGGGTTTAAGCTAGATGGCGCGATAAAATCGACAATATTCATTCCTAAAGTGCTAAATTCGGAATTGACGGTAAATATCTCTCTATCAAGAAAATGGGTTGAATCTATACTATTTGCAGCACTCCACTCTGCTTTAGGGCTGAAATCGCCTCCTGATTTAGCTTCAAATGCTTTTACGTCACCACTCCAGTACTGGCCATCAAAGCTAGACTGGTAAAGAAAAGTTCCGGAAATATTAAGAAAATTGTTGTTAAAAACTAACGGAGTACCTGATTGCTCACCAGCGGAGATATTAGCCAATGCTTGTCCCAACTGCTCTCCTAGTTGACCGGCATTAGTTACGGGGAAAAATGTATCCGGATGGCCACTACCTGTTGAGTCCCACTTACCTACAGCATCTGGCTTACCTGTTCCAACGGGAGGAAGCTTATCATTAAACCCACCCCACTTAGCCGCATACCAAAGTGGTGAAGGAATAACTTTTGCGGGTTCATTCGATGGGAAAAAATGTCGCGTCCTTTGGAACTCAAGCGTTGCTCGGTCATCTTTTTTCCCTGCATCCTCCTCATCCTTACGTACATTATTCGGATACGGTCTATCAGTTAACAACGGTGTATCTAGGTAGTTGTAAGCATAGCCTTCGTTATGATTAGGCTGATCACGTACATCAAGGTAAATTCCATCAACGTTATTCCCATAACCATCAACTGCACCAGAAATAACATACCCTGCATGTTGAGTCAGGCTGCCTGACGCATATACAGAGTCTACGCTTACTTTTACTCCCCACCTCTTGGACGTACAACTGTCCCCAGGAAATGGACAAAGTTTCTCAACCGAATAATCATACTGCACAATCATATCCATTTCATGATCAGCACCTTGCTCAACATCTTCAAAGTTGATTCTGAAAGTACCTTTACTATCATTAATCTCCTGAACATATAGATCAACCAAGGTGTTTGTCGGAAAAAAAGGGCCTGCTTCTAAGACTCTATTTCCATATGCTTCTCCACCAACAGTTTTTGCAAATGGTACGATTGTAATATATTGGTCTTGTTCCTCCCCGGTATCGCTAGAAGGTATTTTTACTGTTATGTCAGGAATTTGAGACGCCATTGCAACAACAGTGGTTTTAACATTAACTTGCTTATCCTCACCTGGAAATAAATCCAGCTTGTGACCAAAGTATGCTGCTGCTGCTACTGAATAACTCCCCTCCTTGGTTGGTTCTAATGGAGATAACCCTCTAACACTCGCTAATGACTTAACCTTTTTTGCTGTAGGCGAGCCAACAGTTTTAGCGTTCTCTGCTCCGTCCTCCCCGTCTACACCCACTGATTCTCCGATGAAATAACGTCCACCATCGATGTTCTCGTCCTTAGAAATAGTACTCAACAAATTTTGAATGCTAAAAGAGCTGAATGTACTATCTGAGAAAGGATTACCAAAACTGGAGCCAGGCAATAAATCAGAATCGTAAGAGGGGTCGCCGCTAATAATAAGGCTGTGTGGTGCGGAACAATAAGGACGAGCGGGTAGCCCGTCAGGTTCAAAAGGGTTATCCCACTTTGGCGATGGTAATTTTAAACCTTCATCGATAATACTAGGCTTGCTATTAAAAGCCGCTGTTGGACTCTTAGCTCCTGCAAAATAACGCAAGCTCTCATACAACATCTCGCCAATAGGGTTTCCCCAAGATGGACATTCTCCGTTTCTTATCGCTCTTTTTACCTGCCAACCACAGGCTCCGTAAGTATGGTTACCTTGATTGTTATAGTTACCATATTCAAAACCGTGAATGTTAAGCTTATCAATCGTGCTAACTATGCCTAATAGAGGATCCTTATTAGACGTATCTTTAAACGGAAACTGACCTGTGTTTGGGTCTACTTCATCAGAAAAATTGCTGATAACTTTACGCAACACCCCACCAGTTAAATTGTTGTCATAACTGCCGCTCAGCAAACCAAATAAAATACTGCCATTTTCTCCGTAATCATGTAATAGCCCTGTTGGTTTATAAGAACCAATGAGGTTATCTTCACCCGCATACTTTTTGCAGTTTTCCTCTTTTACGCTTTCGGACAAACACACTTTAACTCTTACATTGTACTCTTCGTAATTATTTCCATTTAACACTGGTCTTTCAGAGCTAGCCCATACCCAAATACCATTCTCTTCATTGTCGGATGTCAATAAGCTCTGATCTTTACGTACCCTTAATGCTGGTACACTATCTTTGGTAAACGTAGCGGTACCAAAAAAGTGTTGCTTATTTGACTTAGGCAAACTCAAACTAGAATATTGGCTAAGATCGTAGCCGTTGGTTTCTAAGTTTCGATAGCTTTTCCCCCAGCTGTGCGCGTCTCTCGGAACAAATGCGCGCTCCAAAATAGTTTCTGTAGGGGTATCGGTACTGCGGTAGCCTCCGTATAAAACCGCCCTTAAGATATCCATTCGTGTCATTGTGAGGTAGTTGAGAAAATCCCCACTCCAAGATCCTCCCTCTTGGCTGTTACCAATTCCCACACTACATGTTTTATGAGCAACTTCACTAGTACTGCCGGGGTCTGCGATTCCGGGGTTATTTACAGCCTGTTGAGGCAAAAAAAGACCATTTGAATAGCTGTAACAGCGATTACTATCAAAATAGCCATAATAGTTAACCTTGTTAGGTAAATAATTAGTATTGGGTAACCCATCGCCAGTAAGGTCTGAGGCATCATTATAGGCCTCATAAAACAAACTGTGATCTCTCCCCATTACCATCATGACCATCGGGGGGGCATCACTTCCTACATACAACGGAACATTAGAGAGATCCAGTTGAGCAGCATTTGATACTGGAGTAACCAGCCCAAAAAAACATGCAATGTACAATTCTGCTCGTTTAGATAAGATAGTTTTAGCGTCTGAGGTTTGGGTCTTATAACCTAAAAAAGAATGGGGTAACTTCATCAAAAAATGCTTCCAACAACAAAGGCGATCACCATTCCAATACTTAAAACACAAGATGAATGACAGCCATAGAAAACCTGATGTAATTTTAACCGTTAATTTATTAAATTTTAGTGAGCCATTCATCAATTTAATTTAGAAGTGGCTGAATAAACATTATATATTAATAACTTAGATAACTTCATTGTGAAAATAACATCAACAAAAACTTGCTACTTGAAAAACAATCACCACCGCCAAAGGCGGTGGTTTAGGGATGACAACAAAAAAAGGACTAACCTTGTTAGTCCTTTTAGATTTATCGTAAAACTTAGCTTAGTGCAGCACGCGCATACTTAATCGTCCTTCAGTAGGATCTGTAGTCTCTAAACAAGCCCTAGAACCTGTGCTAGACGTGGCACAAGTCGTTATTTCTGGTTCAAGGTTTTCATTTTCATCGTCATCTGGAGTAGTTCCGCCTCCATCACCAGGATTAGTATCGCCATCGCCAGGATTAGTGTCACCATCGCCAGGATTGGTGTCACCATCGCCAGGATTGGTGTCACCATCGCCAGGGTTAGTGTCACCATCGCCAGGGTTAGTGTCACCATCGCCAGGGTTAGTGTCTGGATTAGATGAAGAGTAAGTAATAATGACACTCGGCGATGAAAGAACACCTTCCACGTGAACGTTTTCTCCACCTTCCGTAGTGGTGCCAGTATATATATCCAAGTCCATAAACCAGCCGTTCCCGCCAGCATCACACTCATCTTCGCTTGGTAATAATGTAGTTACCACCCACTTACTACCTAACAGTAAGCCTTGAGTGACTTGCCTTTCACCATAATTTTCACGTCCTACATTAGATGCATGAGTATTAACCAAATCCAAATACCAGCCCTGCTTAGAAGACCAATCAACAGGATTTGAATCAATGATTCGATTACTAGTTATTTCTTCTTCAGTTATATATTTGCGAGAAAGATTTGGATAAACCTGTTCATCTGACACTTCTTCTCGTTGATGTGTATCGTAATCACCAGATAACGCCAAATCGTCAGTAACAACATACAAACTCTGAGTTGCGGCATCTTCGACATTAGTATCACCTATTTCGACATATTTTCCGGTACCAAATGCCACTACTAGTTTTTTCCGATCGTAGGAATAAGGGTGAAAATTGACAGATGGTCGAGTAGTTATCGACTGAGCAATATACTTGTTATCTTTCTTGTCGGGGCTTGTAGCCACAAATAATGGCGTACTTTTCACACTCCAAGCAGCTTCATTATCATCACTAATATCAAAGACCCACATGTTGCCATATAAATCTCCAGCATAAATTCGGTCTGCGATACCATCACCATTTAGATCAATTACTGCTGGATTAGCTACAGCATTAGGGCGGGATAAGCCTTCGGGATCATCGTCAGCGTCAACTGGAACAACTAACTCCTTAATTAAGCTTCCATCATCTAAATCAGCGATATATATACGCCCAACGGGATCTGATGAGTTATAGCCGCTAGTGAATATTACCCCGGTACTATCATTGTGTAATTTAGCAATAGTAGGTGGAGCGCGGCTAAAACCGAGCTCACTAAAGCTTCCGCTTGCGGATATTTCCCACTTTACGTTGTCTGCGTCAACCGATGACATATCACTAACATCAAGCGCGTATAAGCCTTTGTAACTATGCCCCAGTGCTCCAACAACTGTAGTGATTGCCTCACCGCTATTTGAATAACCTGTGTACCCTGTTAACTCACCGTCAACATAAAATCTATGATTATAATCCTGCTTTGTTAGAGCGTGCAGACCATCATATATGTGACTAGGTACGTACCCCATTAGCTCTTCACCAGTAACAGCGTCAACTATATGAACCATGCCGTCATTAGCCCCAAATACCAATACAGGTTTCTCTACACTATGCCCTGTAGCATCACTCACTAAATAAGGAGCCGAATTAATAACATCACCTAATCTTGAGCTTCTAACACGCATTCCGCCATCTGCTTCACTTTCATGAGCTCTGTCACCTCTTAAGTAGTTAATAACATTTTGAAAATACGTGAGCTGATTGGTTCCGCCAGTAAGGTAAGCCAACTGAGTATCACTAAACTGGCTATCATCTAGGCTAGCTGGAGGCATAAACTCAATGACTTCCCCATCTCCACCGTTTGCCTCATTATTCATGGTATAGATTTTTCGGCTATCCACTGTTAACAAGTTATCTAGCTGTTCCGCTACACTCCAGGTTTCAGTTAGGCTAAAGCCGCTATCACTACTTGAATCAACAGGGTAAGCCTTTACATCCCCCCTCCAAGTACCGGCCTCAAATGCTGATTGGTAAAGCAAAGAATCGGTACGTAACACTGTACTACTAAACACAGGTTGGCTGGCGGATTTAGTACCATCACTAGTACGCTGCAGCGCTTTACCAATTTGAGCTTTAAGCTCACCAGCGTTTGTTACAGGGAAGTAGGCGTCGGGAACACCATCGCTATCTGCATCCCACTTCTCTGTTGAATCAGGTTTACCAGATCCTTTGGTTGCTCCTAATGAGTCATCAAAGCCCCCCCATTTAGCAGCAAACCAAAGTGGTGAAGGCAAAAGATTAGCCGTATTATTTCCAGGAAAAAAATGTCGGGTGCGGGTTAAACCTAAATCAGCTTTATCTTGATCATCATCAATATCACCTTCATCTTGTCTGGAATTATTTGGGTAGGGTTCATCATCTTCCAAAGGTGTATCAAGATAATAGGGGTTAACCTTAATAATGGGATTACCATCTGCATCTAACTTGTCAACCCACTTCCCATCGACTTTATGTTGTAATTTAGAGCCATTTTTATCTTTAACGTCTAAATAAATGCCATCTTTTGTTGAACCTGATATTACATACCCTGCATGTTGATCGATACCTCCGGCAGCGTATTCTGAAATCAAAGTTAACTCAACGCCCTTTTGCTTAGTTGTGCAGGTAATGTCTGTCGGCTTAGGGCAAAGATCTTTTACTTCATACTTGTATTGCACGATCATGTCCATATCATGATCCGCACCCTGCTCTACATCCTCAAAGTTAATCCTAAAGGTGCCACTGGTAGAGGTAAACTCCTCGACATAATAATCCACAATAGTATTAGTTGGCTGAAATTTACCTTTTGTTATATCAATACCAGAGCCGCTTACTGACTTAGCAAAGGGTACAATTTTAATCAGTTGACCAGATCCCAGATCAAGATTCACTTCCGGTAAAGGGGAGGAAATAGCGACAACATTGGTTTGAATATTGTATTTTTTAGTTTTATCTGTAAATCGGTCAGTTTTATGACCATAATACGCCACACCAGCTACAGAGTAGCTACCTTCTTTGGTTGGCTCTTGAGGAGACAAACCGCGAATTTTGGCTAAAGAATCAACTTTTTTTACCGTTGGAGCATACTTAGTTAACTGGTTACTGCTATCTGCATTTGTATCTGTCACATTAGACTCACCGATAAAATAGTCACCAGAAAGCCCGTCTGAAATATCTGTTAATAGATCCGTTAGATTAAATGATGCTAGCGAAGCAGTATCGTCACTATAGCCGGTATCTTCAAAATACGAACCAGGGATTTGGTCAGAGTCGTAGGATGGATTAATGTCACTAATAACTAAATTAAAGGGTAACGCACAGTAAGGTCTTTTAGGCGAACCATCATTGTTATAGTAAGGTTTATCCCAGGCAGGTTTAGGTAAACCTAGCTCATCGCTATCAACATTTTTACTGGTAATAGTTATTTCGTTCTTAGATGCGTCTTTTGTTTCTTCCGTTTTTACTACATAGTTGTCATATGCTGGGGTTGCTTTACCAGCATTATTAAAATAGCGTAAGCTTTCAAAAAGCATCTCGCCAATGGGATTTCCCCACGATACACAGCGTCCATCTTTAATGGCTTCTTTGGTTTCCCACCCACAAAATGCGTTGTATAAATAATTACTTTCATAAGTACCAGTGTAATGGTACCCATATATTCTGAGTTTATTAATAGTTGAAACAATACCGTTAAGATCACTAAAGGTACCATCTGCCGAATTGATTTCATCAGAAAATGTACCAACAACCTTTCTTAGTAACCCGCCCGATGTATTATTATTGTAACTACCTGTTATTAGGCCAAATTCCATTTGCCCATTTTCACCGTACTCATGCAGTAAGCCGGTAGGCTTATAGTTTCCATCTGAATATTTTTTACAGTTTTCCTCCAGAAGAGTTTCAACACAGACCTTCACCCTTACCTGGTAAGTGTTATTGATAGTTCTGCCAGAGCTACTTAGCACCGGTCGTTCGGTGCTAGCCCACTCCCAAATATTACCGGTTTCTTCTTTCGGCCAATTATTACTTGGAGTGACATTTAACCTTACCTTCAATAGTGGTACACCTTTATCTTCAAATGAAGCTGTACCAAAAAAGTGCTTAGCGCCACTAGAAGGGAGAGATAAAGGGGTGTAATTAGTGATATCAAAGCCATTATCATCAACTGAAGAATACATTTTCCCCCAGCTATGAGCATCCTGCGGAATAAATACCCGCTCTAAAATAGTCTCACTATTAATGGTTTCACCATCAGCTTCAAAAGATGCGGAATCAGTTTGGCGGTAGCCGCCGTAAAGAACTTTCCTCAGAATGTCCATTCGCGACATGGTAAGGTAATTAAGAAAATCCCCGCTCCATTCACCTACTCCAGAACAAGTTTTGTGTGCCAACGTATCGGCATCACCATCGGCTATACCAGGATTATTAACTAACTGTTCGGGTACAAAAATCTTGCTGTCGTTGTAGCTATAACAACGGTTACTATTAAAATAACCTTCATAATTAATTTTATTCGGTTTGTAAGTGGTATCTAAAGTACCGTCCCCATCAATATCAGAGGCATCGTTATAAGCTTCATAATACAAGGTATGATCGCGGCCCATAACTAACATAACCATTGGTGCAATATTGTTAGAAACGTAAAGAGGCTGAGAAGCCAAATTAAGATTATTTGCTTGTACTTGCACCGAAGCCGCAGCAGTGAGCAAAAAGCTTAGTAGTAGTTTTCGCTTACACCTTACAAAAAATTTATCCATTACCAACACCCTGTTGTTCCAGCACTAGTAGTTCCTTTACTAGTGATACTTAACTCTCCACAACTATCACCTGCTTGAGCTCCTTTTGGGCTAGCTTCAAGGGTATAGCTCGATTTATCAACACTACTTACTTTTAAGGTATAAATTTCATCAAAATCAGAGCTAGTGTTATATATACTAAGCGTTGTTCCGGTTGCAGCCCCAACGTAAGAAAGGTGCATGGCATAATAGCTTTCCATATACTGAGCGGCTTCAACAAGAGTACGTTTTCCCTCTTCTCGGCGCGTCGTTTGTACATGACTCAAGTAACTGGGATAAGCAATACCCGCTAGAATAGCTACAATTGCTACCGTAATCATTACCTCAACAAGGGTAAATCCTTTTAATTGTTTCACGGCTTAGTTCCTTTAAACGCTACGTGAGATTGTAAATAGCTAACAGCTCCGCCTTGGCCTTCAGCTTTTGATGTAATTCGATAAATATTGCGACCACTATTCGTATTCACATTCAAGTCATCTGGCTCAAAATACACGTGCTCGATAATGTAGCTTGGATTACCGTCTAGAGTTTGGGAGTCAGAAACTGGTGCTGCATCATCCCAATTGCTATTTGTTTGCCACCAATCACGGTCTGCAAACTCAGTTTTTACAATTGAATCCGCAGAGTCCGGATCCAGTTTATCAGTGGTTAACGCATTAAGTTTCACCTGATACTCTGCTTCGTTAATACCTGATATGGACCTTAAAAAGCTAGTAGAATGATCTTGGTGCACAGCGGCATTTTTTCTACCACTACTAACTTGTTGCGCAATTGCAATCCCAATCATAGATATGATGACAACCATAATCAGAGACATAATAAGCGCCATACCTTGTTGGCGATAAGCGTAACAATTCACGATTAAACCCCTGTATTTAAAAGCAAGACAGTTTCACTAACGACTTGACGTAACTTTTTGTCATTAAATGCAGCGATATTTTGATCAAGCACTTTATAAGTAGCAGCATTTGTCAAACTGCCCATAGTTACTTCCTGAGAAATGAGCAAACCAACCTTTACTCTATTAATTTGTTCCCAATTCGTTACGTTATCAGCGGTATAGTACTTAAAGCTATCGCCATCTGAGCTATGATCTAAGCGTCCATATAACACTTGAAAATCATCCACATTGTCGTCAAAAACTGTATCGTTAACGCTTTCGCTATCACGACACATCAATTGATTGCTTGTGGAAATAAAGAAGCTCATGGTTAACACTGTGTTTGCCGAGAGTTCTTCACCGTTGCATTGGTAAATACCGCTATCGCCAAAAAAACGAAAACTAAGTACGTCGGTTTGTTCCTTAGCACCATTAAAACTCGTTTGATTATTGAGGCCTTGGATCAATTGCCCTTCTACCCACGTATACCCACTACTATCTGCAGTAGTCACAGCAAGCAGCGGCTGATTAGTTTCTAGCTGTGTTATCGCACGATATCCAGCTTGTTGGATATAAAGGCGCAATGTTTGAGCTGTCATACGGTTTTTATTTACAAGTATATGGTTAGCTCGGGTAGCTTCGTAACTTTTTTGGTCTCCGATTAAAGCTGCGTAAAGCCCTCCAACTACAATGAGCGACAATACCAAGGCAATCATTAACTCAACTAAGCCAAACCCCGCTTGTTTGCGCATCACCTTATCCATATGGCAACCTCACTACATTGATGAGCATTTCCACTAGAGTCAGCGGAACAGTCTTCCGCTCCAGCACCACTCAAGCTAGCATCCCAAGTCATTTTAACTGTAACTAAATTGCTATCATGATTTACCGAAAAACGCAGCTCAGGTATATAACTTATGGAGCTGCTAAACCAGTCATATAACTCATACTCGGCAAAAGCCGCCCTATCACAGTCTTCAGTAATACAGTCTTTTTCAGCTGGAGCCTGCCCATCTGACAAGTTGGAAAAGTTAAACTCATCATTAACCACAGCATCAGGCAAGGCACTGATACGTTGAACTAAATCAAGCATTGCAATATTTGCACTTTGCGCAAAGCGGGCTTGGTGAGCAGTATTTACTGACTGGATCTGTAAAGCGGCATGCCCAAGTAAACCAATAGCAACAATAACTACTGCTATCAGCAGTTCAATTAAGGTAAAGCCTTGTTGTTTATAGGCAAGTTGATGCGACGGCATATGTAACCCTCCCCATACGAGAAATAGTAATTTCTTGATGTTCATAATCATTCGAGGAGGCGCATACCTTTAAAGTTCCGGCCAAAGCATGCCCAGTAGGGAAAAACTGGGCAGTGGTGCGCCCCGCACTTGACGAATTGGTATACTTAATTTGAGCTGATTTAGGACTGGGGTAACTAGCAATTATTTGAGACTCGGCAGTCAAAGCACCATTTCGAGCAGTATCAAGATAAACCAACCAGCCTTTGTTAGCCCCCCATGCATTAGCGCAAGTCGTTCCGCTGCTGGTAGGGCAAACATAAGTAGAGAGGTTGTTTCGAATAGCTTCCTGTTGGGCCACCAATAAGCTGTTTGCTAAAAGGTCTCGGGTGACTTTTTGCTTATTGTCTTGCATAAAACCTTGAAGCGAAGGCACCGCCACTACCATTACAATAACCAGAATCGCCACGGCGATCATTAGCTCAAGTAGGGTAAAGCCTTTGGCTACATAGCCTTGTTTGGAAATACCAAGCATTGCTTATCATCCATAACAGCAATAATCACAGCAAATAATGTAAAGCGAACCAGTCACTCCACAGGTAAAAAATTGATGAGACTATATAGTAAAAAAATCAATAAATTAGCGAGTCATTTTGTCAAACATACCTTGTATACACAATAAGCAGAGCGACAATAGTTGACAGATATCATACTTCGAACTACCACTTCTGTAATGCAGGGTTGACAGCATGAAATACTGTCTCAAATACCCAACACAATTTTGTCCAGTGAACAGTGTTGGCAACACTTTTCTCAACAAAGCCAGATAAAAATATTGGTGTGTAACAATGAAAATGTGTAATCTAAATCCACCAATAATCACGCAACTTTTTTTATGAAACCTCAGTCAGTACCTAGCTACGTTGATGACAACTATGTAAACAATGTTGTTAACGAATGTGTCAGTTTCATGAAGGGGAGTGCGCCGTGGTGGGTACAACAATCGTGTTTAGATTGCCGAGAATCAAAACAACTATTGCATTTGTTTTTGGTTGCTTTTAGCACTTGGAGAAAGCGCCGAGCGCAACCTAACCATAAGCGAAATATCGAACCCAATAATCTATTTGACCTTGGGCCTCTCATTTACGACTTGAGCTATACCCTTAATCAATTGGCTAACCAAGACAAAGACTACCTTAGTGAAGAGTTAAAAGATGCCATTAAGCTTATTCACCAAGATGCTCAGCATTTCTTAAAAAGCTGGCACAGTCTCGATATAGAGCAAATTACCGATACACCACTCTCTCAAGTTTCTTAATTTATACAGCAAAAGGTTTTATGCGTTTATCTTTTCAAGCTATTGAAAACTGGCAACAGCACGCCAGTGATTTATCGAAAATATCCAGTAATCTAGAGCCTTCGCAGTGGCAAGAATGGCAGCAAGCGGCTCAACTCTACAGCTGTACGTTTAATCAGCGTGTGGTTGCATATTGTGTTGTAAGTTGTAATAAACAACAGTTGTTAGTGCAGCGCTTTCACGTGCGAGATATAACCCAGCGCCGTGGCATAGGCTTGTTTATGTTCCAGCAGCTTCTGCAGCTAGTGGCTCAAAAGGGCCTAAGCCAGCTCACTTTTCCGCACAGCAACGATCCAGCCGTGCTGGCCTTTTATCAGCATCTTGGCTTAAACAATCAATTCACCTTTCAGCTATAAAAAAACCAGAGCCATGGCTCTGGTTTTTATTCTTTTTCTACCCGTATTACTACAAAATAATCGACTTCAAATCGTCGTTTTTACGATCTAAATAGTGGGTTGATTGTATTTTACGAATAGTACGCGTTTTACCACGAACCAATAGCGTTTCGGTGGTGGCAATATTACCTTGGCGATTAATACCTTCCAGTAAATCACCCTTGGTAATGCCCGTCGCCGAAAATATCACATTGTCGTTTTTGGCTAAGTCATTCAACTGCAATACGCTGTTTACTTGAATATCTTCAGCTTCACAGCGGCGAATTTCTTCTTCACCAATTGCGCGATTTTCCGGGGTATCTTCTTTTACCTGGTGACGTGGAATTAAACGGCCTTGCATATCACCGCCTAAAGCGCGAATTACAGCCGCCGAAATCACCCCTTCTGGCGCTCCGCCTACACAGTACATCATGTCAACTTCGCTAAGCGGCATACACGATAAAATCGATGCAGCTACATCCCCATCAGGAATCGCAAATACTCGAACACCTAGCTTTTGCATCTCAGCAATCACTTGGTCATGACGAGGCTTAGCCAAGGTAATCACTGTCATATCGCTCAGCTCTTTGCCCAAGACCGACGCAACCATTTTAATGTTGTGCTCTAGTGGTTGGTTTAAATCGATGCAACCTTTGGCTTCCGGTCCAACTACCAACTTTTCCATGTACATATCTGGTGCACGTAAGAATGCGCCTTTTTCGCCTACGGCAAGCACGGCAACAGCATTGTTTTGACCCATTGCGGTCATGCGGGTGCCTTCAATAGGATCTACCGCAATATCTACACCTTCGCCACCGGTACCAACATGCTCGCCAATGTAAAGCATCGGTGCATCATCAATCTCGCCTTCGCCAATAACCACTTCGCCATCAATGTCGATGTCATTGAGCATGATACGCATGGCTTCAACAGCTGCGTTATCAGCAATATTTTTATCCCCACGCCCCAACCACTTGTAACCAGCTAAAGCTGCGGCTTCGGTCACGCGGGAAAAACGAAATGCCAGATCTCTTCTCATCAGATACGCCTAATCAACTAAAAATCGTGACGAATACTAGCACAAGATTATGTTTTATTCAGCTTGAAAAGCTAAGCTAAGGCCTGCTTTACCAAGCTTAGCGCTTCGTCAGACAAATCTAGTGCAAGTGCTGCTTGCTGGCCTTGTTCAGACATTTTTGCCCAGGTTTTTTGCACAATGCTAATCACTTTCTCTTGAGCATGTTTATTAGCAAATTCAACAAAGTAGTACTTTAAGAATACTAAACAAATAACATCTTCAAGGGCTTGAGTAAGCGGATTTCGTTTTAGCTTTTCTTTACGTAATAAACTGGCAGTAGCATCAATGAGGGTTTCGTCCAAATTGTGCTTACGCATTATTTCTGCACACAACTCAGCATGCTTTTTACCTAAATCGCTGCGCCATTTTAAATAGCCAGCTCGACCTTCTGGGTAATCACTTCGTAGTGATAGCCAACGGCCAATGTGCTGAGCTCGGGCAGCAATTTGTAATTCAGCTGGAGGTGCTAACATAAAATCATGTAAGCAATTAGACATGCGCTTACCGTACAAAAATTCTTTGGCATGCTCGGTTCCTAACTCATCTATCTCCTTATTTGGGTCATTTAAGTTAAATTGATCGATATCGTTTAAAACCTGATTCAGAATATTTTGCTGCATGATTTGCGGTTTTCCCATAACTTTGTTTTATCCTTTAACAAGGGCACAACATATCCTACCGAAAAGCCAAAAACAACACAGACGGTTACACCAAAAAACAATTGCATTGTCAGCGCATTTAACTATATGTTAATAACTAGAGCGGCATATATGACCAACATATATATCTAAAAAGGAGTTAATCGCTATGCTGATTGGTGTACCTAAGGAAATAAAAAATCACGAATATCGTGTGGGAATGACACCCGCCAGTGTGAATGAGTTAATTCAACATGGCCATCAAGTCATTGTTGAGACTCAGGCTGGCGCCGGTATTGGCTTCAGTGATGCTGATTACCAAGCGGTCGGCGCGAATATTTCAAACACTGCCGCGGAAGTATTTGCCGCAGCCGAAATGATTGTGAAAGTAAAAGAACCACAAGCGGTTGAACGTGCAATGTTGCGTGAAGACCAGCTATTGTTCACTTACTTGCACCTCGCTCCCGACCCAGAACAAACTCAAGATTTAATAAAATCTAGCGCAGTTTGTGTAGCTTATGAAACAGTAACTAGCCCACGTGGCGGCCTTCCTTTGCTGGCACCAATGTCAGAGGTAGCGGGCAGAATGGCGATTCAAGCAGGCGCACTTGCCTTAGAAAAATCTAAAGGCGGTCGCGGGGTATTGCTGGGTGGCGTGCCAGGGGTAGAACCTGCCAAAGTTACCGTTATTGGCGGCGGCATGGTTGGTCGTAATGCTGCACAAATGGCTGTTGGAATGGGTGCAGATGTCACCATACTCGATCGCAGCATTGATGTACTTCGCAGTGTTGATGCTGAATACCATGGCCAGCTTAAAACTGTTTACTCGACGACCAGCAGTATTGAGCAGCATGTATTAGAGGCTGATTTAGTGATTGGTGGTGTATTGTTACCAGGTGCCGCTGCGCCCAAGCTTATCACTAAGGATTTGGTTAAACGCATGAAGGCTGGCAGCGCTATTGTTGATGTTGCTATCGATCAAGGCGGTTGTGCCGAAACCTCAAAGGCTACCACCCATCAAGATCCTATTTATATCGTGGATGATGTGGTGCACTACTGTGTTGCAAATATGCCAGGTGGCGTGGCTCGTACCTCTACCATGGCACTTAATAATGCAACTTTGCCTTACATCATCACCCTCGCTAACAAGGGATATAAGCAAGCACTGCTAGATGATGAACACTTGCGCAATGGCTTAAACGTAATGCATGGCAAGTTAACTTGCGCCGAGGTAGGCGAAGCCCTAGGCATTGAAACGGTCGACCCTTTAGAGCTACTGGCCTAAGTCACAAAAAAGAGCGCTTAGGCGCTCTTTTTTATATCTGTCTAGTTAACCTGAGCTCGGGATAAGGAACTGACGATAACTCCGCAAACCAGTACTTAATCTAATTTCATGTTTCTGGCGAGATAGTTTTGCTTAGTTCAAGGAGAAGCTGCGCGTCAATAGCTAGCCTATTGCAAGTGGCTTCAACACCGAAATAAGTAAAAATAGTCGTTAGAAACCGGTTTATTGTTCCGAGCTCAGATTAATTATTAAGCCTTAGCGCTTTTTACCATACCCGCGGTCTTTAAGGCTGCGCCCCCATTTATCTAGCCAAGCATCTAAGCCACTGCGAGCATTACCAGCGATTAAGCAAGCAGCGGAGCTGGGGCTAGAAAATTGATAATCACGCATAAACTCATAACCATCGCCTTGACGGCAAAGAACGGTATCTTCAAGTAACTGCTCACGTAGTGCCAATACTGCTGGGCGTAATGACTCCGCCCCACCACCATTGGCAGTAGAACCTTTCACTACGGTAAAGCCGGGTTTGTTTTTAGCGCCAGTAGGGTAACCATGCGCAACTGCTTGCTTAACGCTGAAAGAATACTCAGCAGATATGGTGTGCTGGCTGCTCTCAACCACCAGCTCACGTAAAGACAATAGCTGCTGATACAGTTCAATAGGTAAAATTGCAGCGGTTTTGCGGCCATCACCGTCAATAACAAAATTAACTTTAGAAAGTTCGAATGGACCGTCCATGTCAGACCATGTATTAGAAAGTTTGTGCAAATTTAACACAGGCAAGCGGCAGATTTGAATATAAAAAAACCTCGCTAGGCGAGGTTTTTAATAAGTTTTTATTCCATGGCTGCTTTGAGCTTCTTCATGGCATTTTTTTCTAGCTGCCTAATCCGCTCTGCAGAAACTTGGTAATGGTCTGCCAACTCTTGCAAAGTCGCTTTATCTTCATCTAACCAACGGCGCTGCACAATATGCGCATTTCGCTCGTCTAGGGTATTTAAAGCGGCTCGTAAGCGATTAGCTGCAGCAACTTCCCAGTTTTCTTTCTCTACAAACTGGGCTACATCAGAAGACTTATCTTCCAAGTACTGAATCGGCGCAAAGCTGCCTTCACGCTCATCATCATCGGCGGCTAAATCAAAGGCTTGGTCTTGGGCACTCATTCGAGATTCCATTTCCAATACGTCTTTGGTACTTACACCAAGATTCTCAGCCACCATGTTTACTTCGTCATTACTAAACCAGCCTAAACGCTTTTTAGATTTACGAAGATTAAAGAACAACTTACGTTGTGCTTTAGTGGTAGCAATTTTCACCATACGCCAATTACGTAATACGTATTCATGAATCTCCGCTTTAATCCAATGCACAGCAAAAGATACCAAACGAACACCCACTTTAGGGTCAAAACGTTTTACGGCTTTCATTAAGCCTACGTTGCCCTCTTGAATTAAATCGGCTTGCGGCAAGCCATAACCTGCGTAATTTTTAGCTACATGCACTACAAAACGTAGGTGCGACATAACTAATTCGCGAGCTGCTGTTAAATCACCCTCGTCGTATAAACGAGTAGCAAGCTCTTTCTCACGCTCAGGCGTGAGCATATCAGCGCGATTAACTGATTGAATGTAGGCTTCAATGCTCCCTTGCGGGACTAGCGCCATAGATGCATTTACTTGATCCATTTCAACCTCTAAATATTACTCGGTCAACGAGTCTACCATAGCCAATTAGCAAGATCTAACCCCCTATATAGCAGGCTGCGCGGCTTTGCGCAGTCTCACTTGTTTCCAGATATATGACGCACTAAATCAGAGATAGTTCACATTTTTAAGCACTTTCTAGGTGCGCAATTTTACCAAATAGGTGCAAGTTATCCCTTAAGGAGTATAGACAGTTGGAGCTCAATAAAAATTCCAAAAACCTCTAACTCGTTGATAAAAAATGATTTTAATCAAGTTTTAGTGTTTTTTTTGCTACTGGCACCATGATTGCGTCATAGCTGGCATAAGTAATTGCGAGACAGTGATATGAGCATACAAAGAATTAGCCAACATCCTAAAACGAGTCAAAAGCAGCCTATTGAAACAGGCATGGTTGACTTAGTAGGTGCTGGCCCTGGCGATCCGGAGCTGCTCACCTTAAAGGCCCTACGCAGCATAGAACAAGCAGACCTAGTGTTATATGACCGCCTAGTAAGCGAAGAAATCTTAGCGCTTATTCCTAGCAACACTAAAACTATTTACGTAGGTAAAGCCAAAGCCAATCACTGCATCCCGCAAGAACAACTTAACCTCTATATGGTAGACAAAGCTAAACAAGGCTTACGCATTTGTCGCCTTAAAGGTGGAGACCCATTTGTATTTGGTCGCGGCAGTGAAGAACTCAGTGTTTTACATGAACATGACGTTCCAGCTCGGGTTATTCCTGGTATTACTGCTGCATCTGGCTGTACTAGCTACGCGGGTATTCCGCTTACTCACCGTGGTCTAGCCACTGGTTGTAGCTTTATTACTGGCCACAAACAAGATGGCAAATTAGACATCGATTGGGCCCAACTAGCGCAACTCGACCACACCTTAGTGTTTTACATGGGGCTGAGCAGCTTGCCTGAGATCAGCCAACAGCTACAACGTTTTGGAAAGAGTGCAAAGACACCTGCCGCATTAATAGAAAAAGGCTGCCAAAGCGATCAACGCGTTGTTACCGGCCAATTAGACCAGTTACCTACGCTCGCCAGTGAACACCAATTGCAATCCCCTACATTAATTGTAATCGGTGAAGTGGTATCACTGCGCGAGCAACTCAACTGGCTAAGTAAGTTAGACGCGAACCAGAACCAATTTGAATTAGAAAATAGCGCCGCTCTAAGCGCATAGGAGAGAGTACATGGAACGTATCATCGTTGTTGGTAACGGCATGGTTGGTCACCACTTCATTGACCAATTGATACAGCAAGACAAGTTAGGCCAAGTTCAAGTAACCACTTTTAGTGAAGAGTCGCGCTTAGCATACGACCGCGTGCAATTATCAAGTTACTTCTCGGGTAAATCCGCAGACGACTTGATGATGACCTCTCCTGAATACTATGACGAACATGGCGTTCAATACTTTGTAAACGACAAAGTTGTTGAAGTATTGCCTGAAGAAAAGATTGTAGTTACCGCTAGTGGCCGTCGCGAAAGCTACGACAAACTGGTGCTAGCTACCGGTTCTTACCCATTTGTTCCGCCAATTCCTCGTCCAGACGATCAAGCGGCACAAGAAAACATCTTGGTATACCGCACCATTGAAGATTTAGAAGCCATGACCAAGTCAGGCGAAAACTCAAAAGTAGGTGTAGTTGTAGGTGGTGGTTTACTTGGCTTAGAAGCCGCTAAAGCACTTAAAGACCTTGGTATGGAAACTCACGTTGTAGAATTTGCACCTCGCCTAATGGCTGTGCAAGTGTGTGACGGTGGCGGTGCAATTCTTCGCACTAAAATTGAAGAGCTTGGCGTACAAGTTCATACCGAGAAAAATACCAAAGAAATTGTGGCAGGTGAAAACACTCGCTACCGTATGAACTTTGCAGACGGTAGCAGTTTAGATACCGACATGATTTTGTTCTCTGCGGGTATTCGCCCACAAGATCAATTAGCACGCGAAACCGGCCTAGAGCTTGGTCCTCGTGGCGGCATAGTGATTAACAATCAATGTCAAACGTCTAACCCAGACATTTACGCGATTGGTGAATGTGCCTTGTGGGAAGGCAAAATTTTTGGCCTAGTAGCCCCTGGTTACAGCATGGCTAAAGTAGCCGTCGACCATATCGCCGGAGAGCAAGCTAAAGAATTTGCCGGTGCCGACATGAGCACTAAGCTTAAGTTGATGGGTGTAGACGTAGCCAGTATTGGTGACGCACACGCTAACACCGAAGGCGCTTTAAGTTACAGCTTGAGCGACGAAGCCCGTCAAGTGTACAAAAAAGTTGTTACCAACGCCGCTGGCGACCGTTTGTTGGGCGCAGTATTAGTAGGTGATGCCGACGATTACGGCAACTGGTTACAATTGTTCTTAAACGACATGCCATTACCAGTAGCACCAGAATACTTACTGGTACCTTCATCAGAAGAAGGTGCAGCTTCGGCGATGGGTGTAGATTCACTGCCAGACAGCGCACAAATTTGTTCATGTTTCGACGTAACTAAAGGGCAAATTTGCCAAGCAGTACGTGACGGCGCAACCAGCATGGCTGATATTAAAGCCACTACGGGTGCCGCAACCGGTTGTGGTGGTTGTAGCGCATTAGCCGTTCAAGTGATGAACGCAGAACTAGAAAACCTAGGTGTTGAAGTTAGTAACGACATTTGTGAGCACTTTGCTTACTCACGTGCCGAGCTAGCCGACATTGTACGCGTTAAGAAAATCAAAACCTTTGAGCAGTTGCTTAAAGAGCACGGAACCGGACATGGCTGTGAAATTTGTAAACCAGCAGTGGGGTCTATTTTAGCCACCTTCTGGAACGACTATGTTCTTACCGATGACCATATTGCCCTACAAGATACCAACGACATCTTCTTAGGCAACATGCAAAAAGACGGCACCTACTCAGTAGTACCTCGAGTAGCTGGCGGTGAGATTACTCCAGACAAGCTAATTGCCATTGGTGAAGTGGCTAAAGAGTTCGACCTATACACCAAAATTACCGGCGGCCAGCGGGTTGATTTATTTGGTGCGCAACTGCACGAACTGCCGAAGATTTGGGGCAAATTAATTGATGCTGGATTTGAAACCGGCCACGCCTACGGTAAAGCATTACGTACCGTTAAGTCTTGTGTAGGCTCAACCTGGTGTCGTTACGGCGTGCAAGACAGTGTTGGCATGGCGATTCTGCTAGAAAACCGTTACAAGGGCCTACGCGCCCCACACAAAATTAAGTTTGGTGTGTCAGGGTGTACTCGTGAGTGCGCTGAGGCACAGAGCAAGGATATTGGTGTTATTGCAACTGAGGGCGGTTGGGGTCTGTATGTTTGTGGTAATGGTGGTATGCGCCCTCGACACGCCGACTTATTCGCTACCGATTTAGACGACGTAACCCTAATGCGCTACATCGACCGCGTATTGATGTTCTACGTACGTACTGCCGACCGCTTACAGCGTACCTCGGTATGGTTAGAAAACCTTGAAGGCGGCCTAGATTACCTAAAAGAAGTGGTTATCGACGACAAGCTCAACATTTGTGAAGAACTCGAAGCAAACATGAATCACGTAGTAGAAAGCTACCAGTGTGAGTGGAAGTCTACGATTAATGACGAGAAGAAACTGCAACGCTTCAGCCAGTTTATTAACGCCGACGAGCCAGACAACAACCTGCAATATGTTCGTGAGCGTGGCCAACGTCGCCCAGCTACCGAAGAAGAACGTATTCAAACCATCGAAATTGTAGAAGCACCATAACAAGGAGAGTGATGATGAGTGAATTAGCTACAGAAACTTGGACCGAAGTTTGTCGCAAATCGCAGCTTAGCCCAGGAACCGGTGTTTGTGCCTTAGTCAAAGGCAAACAAGTTGCCATTTTCTGGGAAGGAATTAGTGACCAAATATTCGCCATAAGTAATTACTGCCCATTTGGCAAAGTAAACATGTTGTCTCGAGGCATTATTGGAGACTTCAAAGGCGAATTAATGGTGGCATCTCCCCTTTACAAGCAACGTTTTAGTTTAAAAACCGGCCAATGCCTAGACGACGACAGCGTCACTATTCCTACCTTCCAAGTGAAGGTAGAGGGTGACAGCATCAAAGTCGCCGCTTAATAAAAAATACTTAAAAAAATAATACTAAACCGCGCCGCTACGGCGGCGTGGTAGGAAACGCTTTAACTTTTTTAGAGACATTATGATGAGTGCAGAAAAATTTAACCTGTTTTCCTTTACCGGAAAAATGAAAATACTACACATGAGCTGGATGGCTTTTTTTATTACCTTTTTGGTGTGGTTTAACCACGCACCATTAATGGCCAGCATTGCTGCCAGCCTAGGTTTAACATCCAGCCAAATTAAAACCCTACTTATTCTAAACGTAGCCTTAACCATTCCTGCGCGTATTGTTATTGGCATGTTTACCGACCGCTTTGGTCCACGCCTTACCTACTCCACCCTGTTGGCAGTATGTTCTATTCCTTGTTTCATGTTTGCCTTTGCCAATAGCTTTGAGCAAGCCGCTATCGCTCGTTTCTTATTGGGCTTTATTGGCGCCGGCTTTGTAGTGGGTATTCGTATGGTATCGGAGTGGTTCCCTGCTAAAGAGTTAGGCACCGCAGAAGGTATTTACGGCGGTTGGGGTAACTTTGGTAGCGCAGCTGCAGCTATGTCACTTCCAACGCTAGCGATTATTTTTGGCGGTGAAGACGGCTGGCGTTATGCGGTAGGCCTTACCGGTTTAATCAGCCTTGTGTTCAGTGTTATTTACTACAAAAACGTAAGCGATACGCCTAAAGGCTCTACCTACTTTAAGCCAAAAAATGTTGGCGCAATGGAAGTAACCACCAAAGGTGACTTTGTATTGCTGCTAATTATGAAGGTTCCAATGTATGCCACCCTTGCTTTGTTAGCATGGAAACTGTCTCCAGCTGGCGTAAAAATGCTAAGCCAAGAAGTGGTATACGCGTGTTACGCAGGCCTAGTAGCCTTATACGTTCTGGATTTTTGGAAAACTTACCAAGTAAACAAAAACATCTTTGTTAAGCCAGTTCCAGAAATTGAACAATACAAATTTAAGCAAGTAGCAGTATTAAACGTATTGTACTTCGCAACCTTTGGTTCAGAGCTAGCGGTAGTATCTATGTTGCCATTGTTCTTTAGCGAAGTATTCGAACTAGATATGGTTTACGCGGGCTTACTCGCCTCTGCTTATGCCTTTATGAACTTAGCCTCTCGCCCTGGCGGCGGTTGGATTTCGGATCGATTTGGCCGTAAGAAAACCCTATTAGTATTAACCGCTGGTTTAGCCTTAGGTTACTTTGGCATGGGCCAAATTGACGGAACTTGGCCACTATTCCTAGCAGTAGCAATGGCCATGGCATGTTCATTCTTTGTACAAGCTGGTGAAGGCGCAGTATTTGCCGCTGTACCGCTTATCAAGCGTCGCTTAACTGGTCAAATTGCCGGTATGACAGGTGCATACGGTAACGTAGGCGCAGTATTCTACTTAACCGTGTTAAGCCTAGTAAGCTACCAAGCGTTCTTCTACGTAATTGGTGCCACTGCGGTGTTAGGTTTTATCGCCTTATTGCTTCTAGAAGAGCCGAAGGGCACTATTGCTGAAGTAGGCCCAGATGGCGAAGTAACGCTAATCAACGTTAGCTAAGCCAGCCCCGTATAGCGGCGTGCGCCTTAATTGGCCACGCTGCTTACCTCAAGGAAGCGATCTTAGTGTTAGAAGAACAACAAACTGCAGCGGCCACCCCAGCCAGCAGTAACCGAGTTAGTAACAGCGAAAAAGCATCCTCTGAAGCTAGCAACAAGTTGGAGGCGTCTTTTGGAGGCGCCTCCATTCCTGGTCCTAAACCAGAAAACCAAGATGCATGTGTCGCTAAAATCCCCGAGCCATGGACCCGATACTACAAAGGTGTTGTAGCAGTACTGGCCGACGGTTTAAGCAGTGCAGAACATGCCAAAATGGCTGCTCAAATCTCGGTTACCCAATTTGTTGAAGACTACTACGCAACCCCAGAAAGCTGGTCGGTAAACAAATCTACCGCTCAAGTCGCCAAATCGCTGAACAATTGGTTATTCCAACAGGGTAAACAAACTGGCTCTTACGCCTGTACCCTATCAACACTAATTATTAAATCGCGAGTCGCCCACCTTTTTCATGTGGGTGACAGCCGCATCTATCGCTTTCGCGCGGGCAAACTACGCCAGCTAACTCGCGACCATGTGCAAATTCGCGGTAAACAAAAAAACCACCTCACTCGTGCTATGGGAGTGGACTCTAGCCTAGAGTTAGATTATTCCACTCGTACTGTAGAGACTGGCGATATCTTCATGCTAACCAGTGATGGTGTGCACGATGCACTAAGTGAACAGCAACTGGTTAAGCTATTACAAGCCAAGTTTTCAAGCTTAGAAGAACAAGCCAGTGCCATTGTTAATGCTGCGGAATTAGCAGGCAGCGACGACAATATTAGCGCCATGCTAGTTAACGTTGATAACGTGCCTGAAGCCGAGCTGGATGAAAGCCGCGCACAGTTGCTGCATTTACCTATTCCACCGGTAATGTCAGTTGGCAATAAAATCGACCAATACCGCGTTAGTGAGATCCTCCATACCAGCCCACGTAGCCATGTGTATTTAGTCGAAGAGCTAGATCAACAAGGTAATAGCAATGGTCGAGTGCGTATTCTTAAAGCGCCCGATGCCAGTATGGCCGACGACCAAGAATACTTTGCCGGCTTTGCCCGCGAAGAGTGGGTTGGCCGCGTGGTTAGTAATCCTTATATCATGCGCACCTTCGAGCCTATTGGTACTCGCCGCTTTCGTTACTTAATCGCCGAATACGTTCCAGGCATTACCCTTCGCCAATGGATGGATAAGCACCCTCACCCACCCATTCAGCAAGTAGTACGCATGCTGCAAAAACTGGCTAAAGCCTTGCGAGCCTTACGCCGTTACGAAATGGTGCACCGCGATCTTAAACCCGAGAACATTATTATCACCGCCGACGACCAACTGAAACTGGTCGACTTTGGCACAGTGCAATCGGCCGAACAACTTGAGCAAGATGAGAAAAACACCACACCGGTTGGCTCGGTGCAATACATCGCACCAGAGTATTTAGTGGGTGAAACGGGTCGCCATCGTAGCGACATTTTCTCGTTTGCGGTGATTGCCTACGAAATGCTCTCAGGCAAGTTGCCCTACAAACAAGCCAGCCGTGAGCAAATTGCTCAGCGAAATTACAGCGACTGGCACTATCAAAACATTCAGCATTTCCGCAATGACATGCCCGATTGGTTAGACGCTGCCTTAGAGCAAGGCTGCCACCCTAAACCACAGCAGCGCTATCAGAGCTTGTCGGAACTGATTCATGACTTACAACATGCCAATCCCAAACTTAAAGCCAGCTATCAAGCCAAACCCTTAATCGAGCGTAATCCGGTGCGGTTTTGGCAATCAACCACCTTATTTTTGCTGCTAGTGGTGATATGGCAGTGGGCCAGCCAGTTAAATTAACTTTCATAAACATAAAGTTGATTTACATAAAGGCCTAGTGACTAGGAAGTGCCTAGTATAAGCGCAATTTCTTGCTAGTTTGTGGTCAGCATGTCGTCTACTACCCAGAGTAAAACCCTACAAAAAGGCCTGTTTGGAATGGCCTTGCCTATTTTTGGCGAATTCATGCTGAACATGTCGGTACCGGTATTTGACGCGCTATTCCTTAGCCAAGTCTCTGATCAAGCCGCTGCTTCTGTAGGCGCGGTAATGCCTTGGTTCTCTATGGCCATTGTGTTTTTCTCAGCCACTGGCATCGCTGGCGCAAGTTTGGCGTCGCAGTACATGGGCAAACTAAACTATCAACGGGCTAATTTGATTCTAGCCGGCTTGATAATACTCGGTGTACTTGCAGGGCTACTCTGCGGGCTATTCTTTGTAAGCCAAGCCAGCAACATTGGCCAATGGATGAGTCTTCCCCCAGACATGAGCCTATTAGCCAGCGAATACTTGGTACTTGCTGGAGCGGGCGTGGGCTTTATGGGTTTACGTATGACCCTAGCCAACATCTGCAATAGCTATGGTCAATCTCATTGGAACACCATTTCTGCGGCACTCATGCTGGTCACCAATATTATTGGCAATGGCGTGTTGGTATTGGGCTGGTTTGGCGCAACACCAATGGGCGTGACCGGGGTAGCCTTAGCCAGCTTAATTGCTTGGTTGCTAAGCCTTAGCTTTAGTTTGTTAGTGGTATTGCTGCTAATAAAAGTGAAGCTCCCCTTAGCCGAGGCGATTAAACAGCCAGCTCTTAGCCTTAAACCTATTCTAAAAATTGCCGTACCCTCAGCGCTCGAGCCCTTCTCTTACCAAAGCTTTGTGATGGTCATGAACTTAATGATTGTCCAGTTTGGCGAAACCTCGCTCACCGTGCGTATCTACGCACTGAACATCTACGTTTATTGCACCATGATGCTTGTGGCCATTGGCATTGCTAACACCATGTTAGTGACTCAACTTGCAGGCGCTGGCCACTTTGAGCGTTGCCACCAACAAATGCGCCAAGGCATGCGCTGGGGCTTAATAGCGGTGGCTATTGTTGCCAGCATTATCTTTATCTTTCACCAAAGCTTACTGGGTTTATTTACCAGTAACCCTGAAGTACTCGCCCTAGGCGTGGTAGTATGTTTAATTCACAGCCTTAACGAACCACTAAGGGCAATAAACATTATCAGCGGCAATGTATTACGCGGTTGTGGCGACGCGGTGTTTGTTACCGGTAACGCCATTGCGGTTACTTGGCTATTCTCAGTACCACTGGCCTACTTTACTGGGGTTTATTTAGGTTATGGTTTATATGCGGTGCTTCTTGCAGGCATGGTAGACGAGTTCCTACGTAGCCAAATAAACTGGCGCCGCTGGAAGAGCGATAAGTGGAAGCGTAAGTTGGCGCCGGACTAGTAGGAGTCGTAACTAACTTTTGGACACAATCGCGTTAAGTCGGAAGGTTTAAGTCAAAGATAGACGGTTCAATTTTTAATCATGCACAAAGATGCAGCTATTCGACACCGAGCGTCCTAATAGCTCGTAGAGCCAACTCACGCATCACCGTATTACCCCACTTGATCTCATCCCAGTCCCTGTAACTATTTGGGTCTCTAACAGTTTGCTTACTCTGAATGTTTGCATGTGAGAGTGCATTCCTACCGTCTTCCCGCAACCAGTCTTCGAGTTTTTTCCCATTTAAAAACAGAGGCTTTCTATCTCGCAGTGCCCTTGCCAACTCATTTTCTAAAGTAGGAATTTGTTGCTCTATCCAAGTTCCCTTGGTCTTACCATTTTTAAATGGTATTTCGAGAATCTTGGCGTAACATAAAAATTCGTAATAGGTGCTTCCACTTGAGGTACCTTCTCGGAAAAAACCTAACGCAAGGTGCTGGGCATCAGTAAACACTCTCTGCTCGAAGTGATTCATATGTATCGCGTAACTATCATCACTTGGAACAAAGTTCATGGAGGCACAATACTCACTATACAAGCCATGGATATTGCTAACTTTAACTCCGTGAAACCAAACAATCTCATTTAGAACTCTAAAAAATATGTCCCATGGATTGTTGCCATCAAAGCCATTTTGGTTTGATATTTTCAAAGTATGCGGGTGAACTGTGTTCTGTATGTCCAGAGTGATCTTTTCTCCATCATATGGAAGAACCCACTTTTCGTTTACTATTCCATCTTTTATCGATATTGGCATTGGCGTTCAGTAGCGTAGATTTTTGTGAAGATAACATGATGTAAAACACCATTTAGGTCAAACAAACTTATAAGAAATGAGGCACGGAAAAGCTTCAGATTTTCATTAGAATTTATATCGATTAGACGCAGCGCACCGCTACTAATGATAGCTCTATCTAAAAACGTTCGGCGCAAAAGTGAGTCAGCTACAAATTGCAGACTCATTGTTGGACAGGTATATATTAGTTTCCTTACCCCCTTCATTATCGCCGAGTCACGCAAGTGCTAAGCGATTAAGCCGAGCATTGTTTGAGCGTAGCGAGTTGCACAGGCGCGCTTGGCACTGAGTAACGAGGAAAAAAGATAATGCGGGGCAGCCTTTCTTTTGCTTCGTTTTCTTTGGCTGTTCAAAGAAAATGATGTCGCCGAGAGGCGAAACGCAATAAAGCAGACAAGTGTATTGCTTGCCTGCACACAGCACTAGCTTGGCTCTATTTGCTTAATATGGCGATTTACCGAGAACCACGATGCGCCTAAGCCCAGCAAAGTTGCAAATAAGATTAACCAGCCAAACTCTTGAATACTTAGACCCGAAAGGTAAATGTCTTGTTGGTACAACAAACCGATTTGCTGAAGGGCGTATTCAGTCCAGATAAGCAGAATATTACACAATACCCAAGCCATTAAGCCGCCTACAATGCCAAACCAAAATCCGGTATATAAAAACGGCCGTTGAATAAAGGCGTCGGTAGCGCCGACCAATTTCATAACTTCGATTTCGTTACGACGATTGAGAATGTTTAATCGCAGAGTATTACTTACAATTAAGGCCACCGCGGTGAGCAACAATATAATCAGCAGCCAAGCGGCTTGCTGCAGCATGCTTACAATGGTGTCTAAACGTTGTAGCCATTCAACATCTAAGCGGCCTTCTTCAACCAAGCTATGCTCTTGCAAACTGTCGAGTAAGGTTTTTGCAGCGCTAGCTGAGCTGTACTCGGCACTTGGCAGCACCAGTAATACATCGGGCAAGGGGTTTTCTGGTAGTAACGCAAGTACGTCTTCAAAGCCGCTGTTGGCTTGAAACTCGGCCAAGCCCTGTTGCTTGGTAACCAGCTCTACCGCGGCCACTTGCTGCATGCTGGATATATTTTTTTGCAATAAATCGCGCTGTTGTTCGGTAACATTTTGTTTTAGAAACAAACTGATTTGAGCGTCACTTTTCCAGTAGGCAGTAAGCTGCTGCACGTTTTTAGTGGCCAAATAAAAGCTTGCTGGCAAAGCCAAACAAACGCCGATTACCGCTAAAGTAAGCATTGAGCTAGCAGGGGTGCGCCAAAGCTCGCCTAAGCTGGCAATACATTGCTGTAAATGGCGTACCCAAAACATCATAAAGCGTACCGGAAACGCGACTTTCACTTGCGGTTTAGCGCCAGCCATTACTGCACCTCCTCTGCTTGAGAGGCGTTAAGCAACTGACCATTTTGGAGAATAAGTCGCTGATAGTGCATTTTAGCGATTAGGCTTAAATCGTGACTTGCGATAAGCACCGCAACACCCACGCGGTTAAACTCTTCGAATAAGCGGAAAATCTCTAAGGACAATGCAGGGTCTAAGTTACCAGTGGGCTCATCGGCGATCAAAATAGCAGGTTTGTTGACTACAGCGCGCGCAATGCCTACTCGCTGCTGCTCACCACCAGAGAGAATAACCGGGGTGCAGTTGGCTTTGTCTAACAGCCCCACTTTATCGAGGGCTGCAGCAACACGGCGTTTAATATTGCCCATACTATAACCTTCAATCACTAAAGGAAGAGCAACATTGTCGAATACCGTGCGGTCCATTAGCAGTTTGTGATCTTGAAAAATCACGCCCATTTGACGGCGAAGATAAGGGATCTTTCGATGAGTAATGCGACTAATATCGTCGCCATTTACCCATACTTTACCGTCGCTGGGGCGCTCCATGGCGGTGATAAGCTTGAGCAAGGTACTTTTTCCTGCGCCAGAGTGGCCGGTTAAAAAGGCCATTTTTCCCTGTTCTAGTTGAAACGAAACTTTTTGTAAGGCTCGCTGACTACCTGGATAAATTTTACTTACTTGCTCAAACCGGATCATTCCTAGACCTTTTTTACTGTTTAGGCAGCGTTAAACTACGCCTCTTCACTCTCTTCGCTGCTAAATAGCGCATCAACAAAGGGTTGTGACTCAAACTCGCGTAAATCATCAATGCCTTCACCCACACCAATATAACGAATAGGCAAAGCAAACTTGTCGGCTAAGGCAAAAATCACCCCACCTTTAGCGGTGCCATCTAACTTGGTAAGTGTTAAACCCGTTAAGCCCACCGCTTGGTTAAATAAGTTAGCTTGGCTTATGGCATTTTGGCCAGTGCTGGCATCAATAGTTAACATAATTTCATGAGGAGCGGCATCGTCGAGCTTTTTCATTACTCGTACAATTTTCTTCAACTCTTCCATTAGGTGCGCTTTATTTTGCAAGCGACCTGCTGTATCGGCAATCAATACATCTACATTTCGTGACTTAGCTGCTTGAAAAGCATCGAAAATTACCGAAGCACTGTCAGCGCCAGTGTGTTGTGCAATTACCGGGATCTCGTTACGCTCACCCCACACTTGCAGCTGCTCTACCGCAGCGGCGCGGAAGGTATCACCCGCGGCCAACATCACCGATTTACCCTGACTTTGATATTGCTTGGCAAGCTTACCGATGGTGGTGGTTTTACCCACACCATTAACCCCAACCATTAAGATAACAAACGGTCCATCACTACTATCTAAATCTAAAGGCGCTTCAACTTGATTAAGCATGCTAGCCATATCGAGTTTTAGTTGCTGATATAGGGCTTCACCATCTTGTAGGTCGCTACGTTTAACGTGACTGGTGAGGTTTTCGATAATCTTTAAAGTGGTATCAACGCCAACATCCGCCACCAATAACTGTTCTTCTAATTCTTCAAACAGCTCATCGTCGATCTTTCGCCCTTTAAAGAGAGAAAAGAAACCCCAACCAAAGTTCTTACGGGTACGCCTTAAGCCTGCACGCAAACGGGCAAACAAGCCCATTTTTTTCACTGGCTCAGCAGCTTGCGACGCTGCGGCTAGCTCGGCCTCTTGTGCTGCTTGGGCTTCACGTTCTGCTTGGGCTTCTCGTTCAGCTTGGGCTTCACGCTCTGCTTGAGCTTCACGTTCTGCTTGAGCTTCACGTTCTGCTTGAGCTTCACGTTCTGCTTGAGCTTCACGTTCTGCTTGAGCTTCGCGTTCTGCTTGCGCTTCGCGTTCGGCTTGGGCTTCGCGCTCTGCTTGGGCTTCGCGTTCTGCTTGAGCTTCGCGTTCTGCTTGAGCTTCACGTTCTGCTTGAGCTTCACGTTCTGCTTGAGCTTCGCGTTCTGCTTGAGCTTCACGTTCTGCTTGAGCTTCGCGTTCTGCTTGAGCTTCGCGTTCAGCTTGAGCTTCGCGTTCTGCTTGGGCTTCACGCTCTGCTTGCGCGTCTAACTCAGCTTGCTGAGTATCTTGTTGTTCTGCGGCGGGATCGCTTGATTGTTGTTGCTCGTCATCTTTTTTTCGGCCAAACCAAGAAAATAGGCCCTTCTTTTTTGCCATTACTGCAAAACCTTTTTTACCAGTAAACGACGTTGGCTGTTACAATGCCAACGTCCAATCAATATTGCTCGGATATTATCACAGTTTCTCAATGGTCTAAGTAAATGGCACGGCTTTCCTCAAGAAAACATTCAAATCAAAGTAACAAATCTAATAATGGCAGTGGTCAGGTACGCATAATTGCTGGTCAATGGCGCGGGCGCAAGCTCAAGGTGCTGAATAGCCAAGGCTTACGCCCAACTACCGACCGAGTTAAAGAAACCGTATTTAACTGGTTAAGCCCCTATTTGCACAACAGTCATTGCTTAGATCTTTTTGCTGGAAGTGGCAGCTTAGGTTTTGAGGCCTTGTCGCGTTTTGCTAGTTTTACCACCTTTGTAGAGAAAGATGCGCAGGCCGCTAAGCAGCTTAAGGCCAATTTACAAGTATTAGAGCTTAGCAGCGAGCAAGCAAAGTTAATTAATCAAGATGCCCTGCAATGGCTAAAGCAAACACCAAGCGAAGCCTACGACATTGTATTTATTGACCCGCCGTTTCGTTGCGAGTTACTAGCACCTAGCTGCGCAATGTTAAATGACAATGGCTGGCTAAAACCCGACGCACTGGTTTATCTTGAATTTGAGAACGAAGCCAACGAGCCCCAATTACCCGCAAACTGGCACTGCATAAAAGAAAAACAAGCAGGCCAAGTAAGCTACCGTTTATACCAACTAACTTAAGAGCCTTATTTATGTTTATTAAAATTGGCAAACTGTTTATGGCTGCCATGTGGTTAGCGATGCTACTCAGCCCAATTATTTTTGTTCCACCATACAATTGGATATTGCCGCTAGTGGGTGGCTTTTTGTTATTGCTGCACGGCGTTCAACTGTTATCCATTCGCGGCACTTTGCTTGAAGCTGGCGTGTTGAAGAAGGGTGATAACCTACAAATTTTGTTCTTTGGCTTTTTTGCTATGTGGCAAATTCACAAACGTATGACTGGGAAAGACTCTTGATTACACGCCAGTTACTATTGGCGAGCATTTGCTTTGTAAGTCTGCCTAGTTGGGCGATGAGCGTTACGGTCATTGATGATGCTAAACATCGACGCAGCGGAGCTTGGACCCAAGTATTACCCTATGCCTATTACACCGAAAACCTCCAGTGGGGCGTGGGTATTGGCGTAGGTGCGGCAGGGCATATTCAGCCTAGCTCGAGCATGGTGGCAACGGCGACTGTAACCAGTAACGATAGCTGGATGGGCTTTTTGTATAGCGGTGACTATCAAATGCCTTTTGCCGATCGCATATTTTTTGATACTACTTTGTATCAAACCAATTTCACTCGCGACCCGCAGTATATTAACGGTAATTCGGATTACCCAGGAGAGCGAGCAGGTAGCAATGATTCAAGCCAAGAAAACCGTGTTTATACCCACAGCAAAGGCCAAGAGTATCGCTTTAGATTTCGCTATTTACTGCCTCTAGGCCACGGTAAAAGCTCAGCAGTTCACACTTTTAGAGTAAACCGCGGTGAAGTAATGGAAGGTTATGAAGCGGGCGCGAAAGAGTGGAACCCACTCAACAGCGGGCGCACCATTATCCAGCTTGAACCTTTTTATTGGAAACAAGACGTTGGTGAATATAACCAACTGCAAGATTCGAATACCTCGGCGGGCCTTACCTTAGAACTCGAATACGATAATCGCAATTATCATCAAAACCCAACAGCGGGTAGCCGACAGCGCGTAAATGTAAGCCGTGATTGGGGCGATAGTGAGCGACCTTCGTGGACGATGTGGGAGCTTTCGGGCTCTAAATACATCAGTTTGCCAAAAACCTCTTGGGCACAAAGCCAAGTATTAGCATTTGGCTTTGCCACCTCTGATACCCCCACTTGGAACCTCAGTTCTTACAACAATGGCGAACAACAATATCATCGCCCTGCCTGGTTTGCTGGTTCACGTTTAGGGGGAATGGACAGGCTCAAGGGCTATGAAACCGCCCGCTATCACGACCGTTCGATGATCTATTATTCGGCAGAATACCGCTTCACACCCAACTGGAACCCACTTCCCAAAGTGCCAGTTGTAAATTGGTTTAACGTACCTGCTTGGTACTGGGTCGCCTTTGTTGAAATTGGCCGAGTGGCTGATGAATACAACTTGGCAACCTTACACCAAGATATGAGATACAGCATAGGTGGGAGCCTTAGAGTAATGATGGAAGGTGTTGTACTACGCGGTGATTTTGCTACCAGCGGCGATGACAGCATTTTTCGTTTAGGTATAAATCACCCTTACTAGGATCTGTTAATCTGTCGCGGTTAATTTTGCTCTAGAGATCAACAGGCTTAATACACTTGCGGATTACCAGTTTAAAGCTGGAATCCGCAAGGCTAGCCATTCTGCTTATAGTGATTGCCAATAATCGGCTATTCCATCAAGGAACATTTGCACCGCAAGCATAATAAGCAACATGCCCATTAAACGCTCCATGGCTTTTAAACCTTTCTCACCCAGCAGTTTTAAAAGTACCCCACTAAATAAGAAGATCACTACGCTAATACCCCACGCAATAAGTAGCGCCAAAGACCAATCTAGCATCCGGCTGCCATCTTGATTTGCCAGCAGCATTAACGATGCAAGTACCGAGGGGCCGGCAATCATTGGGATTGCCATCGGCACTAAAAAGGGCTCTTCACCCGCGGCAAGACCAGCAACACCACCGGGCTGAGGGAAGATCATCTTCAAGGCAATAAGGAATAAAATTATCCCGCCAGCAAGGCTTACCGCTTCTTGTCGAAGATTTAAGAAACCTAGAATTTGCTCGCCAGCAAACAAAAAGGCAAACATAACAGTAAGGGCAAACACCAGCTCTCGTAGTAAAACGATTCGCCGACGTTTGGGGTCAAGATGTTTGACCATGCTAAGGAACACAGGAAGGTTTCCTAGCGGATCCATAATCAAAAACAACATCACTGCTGCTGATAACATATCCATTGGCTAACTCACTAAATAACGACTATTTTGTCTAAGAAATAAAAAAGAGCCAGAGCATAACACCCTGACTCTTTTATAGCTTAGCTTTATTTACGGTTTATAAACGACTTTTACTGCGTCAGTTACATCCGCCTCGTCAACATAAGCTACAGCAGCGGCATTGCCAGCAACTTCTGATACAGCAACTGACGGAGAAGCAGCCGTTTTAGGTGGCTTAGCTTTACCAGTGAAGATTAACTTTGACCAATAAGCTTGAAGCTGGGCTTCGCTTTTACCGGTTGCAGCATCGTGAAAGCTAGCACGTAATGCGTCGCCTTCTTTATATTCAATCACCACTGGTGGTGTGCCATTAGGTAGCTTTTTAAGCTTACCTAAAAACAGCTTTTTCACTTCTGCTTTTGATAAAGCGTCTGGGCCCGCAGGGTTTGCTATCACTACCGGAGCAGCTAAGCTACTAAGGCTAAATACGCTCAAAGACAGAGCCAATAATAGTTTTTTCATGACTCCTCCTAAAATACGCCGTCAAATACGATACTGTAAACTGTAGTGCTGTCTTCGGTTGCACCAGCCACTTTGCTTTCAAGCAAGCCATTGGTATCACCAAAGCCATTCACTAAAGTAGCGTCAAACTTCACTGCTAGATTAGACAGTAAGTCGTAGCGTAAGCCTAAAGAATAAGAGGTACGCTTGCCGTCATAAATGTACGACGTTGGTAGCAAACCTGGCGAACCACTCAAACAATCGGAAACACAAACGAATTTGCCATCTCGCTCATCATCATCTTGAGTTTTCATCCCAGCAACCGTGCCATAAGGCATGGCTTTACCAAAGCGGTAGCCCAAGGTTAGGTAGCCTGAGTCAACATCAGAGTATTCACCTTCTACTGTTGCACGAGTCACCTCTGACACAACAAGCAAGGAGCCGTTATCGTAGCTAAAACCTGCACCTAAGAAGTCAGATTTGTTTTTATCGGCCAATACCTGGGCATCGGGTTGATTGCTTGGGTCAACGGTAATTTTAGTTACACCGTAAACAGCCCGAACGGTGAAATCGTCAATAGCCCAAGTAAGGTTAGCTCCTAAGATGTCATCGTAGTTTGTGCCATCTTCTTCCGACTGTCCCCAAAAGCCCTGTACCGTTAGGGTTGAGTTATCAAACTCAAAGTCGTAGCTACCATCAACACCAACAAAAGAGTTAAATGGCACAAAACCATATACTTCTTCTGGTGGACGAGCCCACGGCTGAGCGTAACCCACTTCTAGATAATCAGAATACATATACATAGGTAAGCGAAGTTTACCGCCACGCACTGTAATGTAGTTATCAAAGGTATGCTTTAAGTAAGCCCATTCAACATCTGGGCTAAAGTCATCTTCACCACGTGCCACTAACTGCACCGTTACACTGGTACTGTCGGCTAAAGCAAAGTCACCCTGTAGGCCCACCAAAGTAAGATTATTAAAATCGTACTCGTCGGTAGAACCGGCATAACCTAGGTTATTGTTAGCTTGATTGATGCCCACGCTGTAGAAACCGTTAAAGCTGATTCTATCAAAGGCATTATCCTGATTTTGTTCTCTTAGAACCTGCACCTCTTGCTCGAGATCATTTACTCGTTGCTCGAGAGCTTCGTCTGCCATTACTGCGCCACTCAATAAGCATATTGGTAACGCCTGCCACGCCCTTAAATCCATGGGGCATCTCCTTTCTTTTATAGTTTTTTTATTTACACTTTAAATTGGCTAATAACGTCACTTAATCGCTGAGTTACTTGCCTTACATCCTCGCTAACGTTGTCTATTTCGCTAGAGCTTTTTGCCACCGCGAGAGATATTTGTTGAATGTCATTCACGCTGTTGTGAATAACATCTGAAGTTTTAGTTTGCTCTTCTGTTGCTGCTGCAATTTGCTCGTTCACAGCATGAATTGATTCCACCTTACCGGTGATATCCATTAGTGATTTACCCGCTTGAGCAGATTGCTCAACACTTAAACCGGCTTGTTCAATACCCCGGTTCATAGCTTCAACAGCCGATCCAGAGCCTTTTTGTAGCTCTTCTAATACTTGTTGAATTTCTTGAGTAGAGTCTTGGGTGCGTGAGGCAAGCGTGCGAACTTCATCGGCTACTACCGCAAAACCCCGCCCTTGCTCACCGGCGCGTGCTGCTTCAATAGCAGCATTCAAGGCTAGCAAATTGGTTTGCTCTGCAATGCCTCGAATCGCATCTAAAATCACACCTACATTGCTTGTATAAGATTCAAGCTGGTTAATCGCTTGTGCAGTACCGTTCACTTCTTCCGCTAAATCGTTAATTACTGAGATGGTATTTTCTACAACTTGGTTGCCTTCTTGCGCGGAACTGTTTGCAGAAGACGCTTCTTGAGAAGCTTGCGAGGCAAAGTCAGCAATATGGTGCACACTAGCGGTCATTTCTTGAATTGCCGCACTTACTGCATCTACCGAGTGATTTTGAGACTCAATACTACTCGCAGTATGTTTACTGGTTTCCATTAAGCGAGTAGACACATCTTGAAGGGCTTGCACGGTTTCGGTGGTTGTAGCAATGCTGATTTGCATCTTGCTAATAAACTGATTAAACCAATGAACCAGCGTGGCTATTTCATCTTTACCGTCGTAGTCAACACGAACGGTAAGGTCCCCTTCACCTTCGGCGATTTCACGCAATGATGAAGTCACTTGGGCAATCGAGTTAACAATACTGCGAGTGGTCATAATGCCGACGAAGATAACCACTACAATGGTGGCCACGCCCAAAATAATACCGGTGGTTACCGCAGACTGAGAACTAGCAATAGTGCCATCTATGGTTTCGTTAAAGGCTTTTTCGGTGTTTACCCGCAAACTTGCCAAACCTTGAGTCAGCTCTTGCAGTACCGCGGCGGAGCGCTCAGCTTTGGCAGGTAAAGTGGCAAAGTCGGCACTGCCATCCACCAAGCTCATGGCAATGCCTCTAGCTTGGCCGTAATATTTATTTTGCAGGCTTTGCAATTGCTCTACGTCTTGCCTGGCGCTAGGCAGAATTGTAATTAGCTCATTTAGCTTATCGTTTAACAGCTGATTTTGCTCATCAGCTGCATCTAATGATTCTTCTTCACCGGTGGTTACTGCTGTTTGTAGCAATTGGTCTACGTTATATAGGGTGTTTTGCGCAACCGTTGCGGTGTCTAATGCTGGGAAGTACTGGTCTCTAATTTGTTCAATATTGAACTGGCTTTGTTGCTGAACTTGCATGTTGTTTATCAAGTAGATTGCAAACCCAACAACAGCAATAGCCGCCAAGATCCCAACCTTATGGCTTATTTTTAGACGTCTAGCCAAATCCATTTATACCACTCCATGTAAATACAAGTATCGATAACTTATGTATCGGCACCATCAACTGAATGTTTAAATAACTTCTCTGTTGTTAAGTAAATCCAAATCAATTAAAACATATGTTTAAATATTGTTAGAAATCTTATTAGATTAAACTACTTATTCCGTTCCGACTAAAAGCCTAGGTGCATAAGAAATTATAGATGTTTATTCCAGATAAGATGGGAAAACAGCAAAGAAAGATGAATTAAACACTATAAGAGTGATAAATAGCAAGTAATATCAGCTATAACTAAATTAATAGTCGTTTATATATGAAAAGGGCCTGAAATGGCCCATATAAGGCAGGTTTATTTGTGAGAACAGATCTTTGATTCAGCAGTGGTAAAGCCTTGTTTTGCTTCGATGAACTTGCCACGTTCCGCTAAGAACACGATCAATTGCTGGGCGTTCATGCCTTTTTGACGACAAGTATGGTACTCACTGTCTTCACCAAATGTTTCTTTCATTAACGCCTCTAGAGACGCAGAAGTGAAACTACCACCTTGCTCTAACATCAACTGCATCACTTGATGCCCGTGAATCGACTGACTCATTATTACCTCCATTAAAAAACGGCGTTCACTTTACCAGTGCCACGCCGTTTGTTTGTTGCGTTAGAACAAGCTAGATAAGCTTCTCAATGTTCTTGGAGGCCAATTGTTGTTGGTAAGACTGAATAGAGCTTTGCAACAAGGCATCGTTTTGTGCTTGTTGCGAAGTTGATTGCGCATAGTTGGTATCTAATATGCGCGAACGCGCTGCGCTTTGTGCCTCGATGGCAGCTTGGGTAGAGCGATAAGCAGACTCTGCCGCATTACTAGAAGCACCTAGTTCCGCTTGATTAGCATCGGTAGTTTGCTGGGCTCCCTGCAACGCTGCTTGAGCTGTGGCAGGATCGTTAAGGTCAACATTATCTACGCCAAGATCGGTGGCGTTGGGAATAGCGGCAGTGTTGGCATCAACTTGAGCTTGCAAAGCGGCAATATCGTCAGAGTTATAAATACCATTACCACTTTGTACAACCAACGCTTGGTTCTGCTGCAATAGCTCGGTTGTGCCCTGTAGTTGAGCAGATTCGATATTGTTGAGGCTAACTTGGTTTTGATAGATATTGGCGTAAGCTTCTTGCTCGCTAATACCAGTGGTTAAGCGATTAGAAATCTGTAAGCCTGCAGGATCATCTGCCGCTGTGTTAATACGCTTACCAGAAGCAAGTTTTTCATCTTGTTCTTCTTGGCGTTTCTTCGCTTGGTCCATATAAAAATCGGACGGAGAAACGGAGCTTGAAACCTGATTGATAGCCATTGGATATCCTCAACAAAACATTTACTAGAGCAGCCATCCTAGCTGTATACTTTTTAAGCATACCACTAAGTGCCAAAAATCGCATCTTTTTGCACGTTATTTTGTGCTGTTTTCTTGCTCGCAAGACCAGCAATAATCGAAGCTTCCAGGATTAATTTCTTGGCACTTATTGCAGGTCCACTCTGCAACACTATTTACTTCGTAGTCCTTAACCGCTTGCTTGGCTTTGTCCCATTGGGCTAACTCTACCATTAATGTGACTTGTACAACGTCCATAGGGAGCTCACCAGCTGCCGCCATGGCATACTCACCATCTACTCGGCTCTCAATGCCCATTTTACTTAACATCCCTTGCAGCAATCGCGCTTCTACAAAATTGGCGGCTCGATAAAACTCATGCCATTGGCTCATTTATTCTCCTTAATAGCGACTACTAATACTTAGTATAGGTGAGTTGCTTGTAGTATTGCTTGCTAACACAAAAACTTAGGCATTAACCCTTTTTAAATAGACCTAGTGAGCGGGCAATTTAGCTCAGCGCCCTTACGCTTTTTGTTGACTAAACCTCAGCTTAAAAAGGCTCGCTTAACTCGATGATGAGCCGCAACTACCCAGCACCAAAATATAGCGATACCGCACCAATTTAGAACATAACCCATATGGATCACATAAAATTACGCACCATTTTAGAGCCAAAACATGTAACCCCATTGTTATCATCAAGTTAAAACCCTTTCATTGCATCAACTTAGTGCTTAGTTAAGAAATTTATTCAACAAAAGGCCTGAAAATTGCTTCTTTTTGGCGCAAACCATATTAAAAGAAACAATTAGGGAGATTTTTTAATGGATAATATTAGTGACGCTATCGACGTATTGTCGCAAAGCGCAAACACTTTATTCATTCTGCTAGGTGCCATTATGGTTCTAGCCATGCACGCTGGCTTTGCCTTTTTAGAAGTAGGTACAGTTCGCCATAAAAACCAAGTAAACGCCTTAGTTAAAATTATCACCGATTTCGCATTTTCTGGTGTGGCTTACTTCGTTATTGGTTACTACTTAGCTTACGGTAGCCACTTTTTTAATAGTGCAGAAGTACTTGCTGAAGGAAACGGCTACGAGCTAGTGAAGTTTTTCTTCTTACTTACCTTTGCAGCCGCTATTCCAGCCATTGTTTCAGGCGGTATCGCGGAGCGTGGTAAGTTCTATCCATTTTTAATTGCTTCTTCATTGATTGTTGGTTTGGTATACCCGATTTTCGAAGGCATTATTTGGAACGGTAACTTCGGCTTCCAAGATTGGTTAGAAGCGCAATTTGGCGCAGCCTTCCATGATTTTGCAGGCTCGGTAGTTGTACACGCAATGGGCGGTTGGTTAGCACTGGTTGCGATTAAAGTTCTTGGCGCACGTAAAGGCAGAAAGCCAGGCGTGGCATTTGCACCTTCTAACATCCCATTCTTAGCTTTAGGTGCTTGGGTACTTACCGTTGGCTGGTTCGGCTTTAACGTTATGTCGGCCCAAACCATGGACGGCATCAGCGGCTTAGTAGCGGTTAATACCTTAATGGCAATGGTTGGCGGAACGATTGTTGCGCTAGTTGTAGGCCGTAATGACCCAGGTTTTGTTCACAATGGTCCTTTAGCTGGCTTAGTTGCTGTTTGTGCGGGTTCAGACTTAATGCATCCTATTGGCGCCTTAGTAACGGGTGGCGTAGCTGGTGCATTATTTGTTTGGGTATTCACTTGGTTACAACAACGCTCTGACTTAGACGACGTATTAGGTGTTTGGCCACTTCACGGCTTGTGTGGTGTTTGGGGTGGTGTTGCCGCAGGTATCTTCGGTAGCCAAGCGCTAGGCGGTTTAGGTGGCGTATCTCTAATCAGCCAGATCATCGGTAGCCTTGCAGGTGTGGCTGTAGCGCTAATCGGTGGTGTGATTGTTTACGGCATTGTAGATAAAGTTGCAGGCTTGCGTCTTTCTGAAGAAGACGAATTCCATGGCGCTGACTTAGCGATTCACAAAATTAGCGCAACCAACAAAGACCGCTAATAAAAAAGCCCGCACAGCTGTGCGGGCTTTCAATACTTGAAATGCAGTTCTGGTGAAACTCACCATTGAACTGCATTTTGCTTTTTATAGCTCAATAATATCTAGCTTATAACCTATCTGGCTCAAGTATTGCTGCTCATTTTCTAAATCTGCGCGGGTTAAAGGATTATTCTGCAGCCAAGCTTGATCCAACAGTAAACTCATTTGCTGCCCAGCAGCTCTAAACTGCAGTTCCGGCAGTGTTTGACGACGTTTGCCACGGTTAAAAATGACTGATAAACGAATGATCAAACACGCCTTAAGCAAGTCTACGTTTTCCATAGGAAACTGCTTAACAGGGATGCGCTTACGATGCGCTAAAACTAAGGCAGCCAACTGTTGTTGCTCGATGCGAGAAAAGCCAGCAAGATCAACATGCTCCACGATATAGGCACCGTGTTTATGATAATCACTGTGTGCTACATCTAGGCCCACTAAAAATAGTTGCGAAGCCCAATTTAACAGCTTGGTGGTTTCTATTTCATCCAACGACCAGGTTTCTGCCACTTGGTTTAACAATAACTGACAAGTGCTATCTACTCGGCCACTAAACTGGCTGTCTACGTGGTAACGCTCAGCTAGCTTTTGCACGCTAGCTGGACGAATATCACTGTGTTCTAAACGACCTTTTAGCTCATACAATAAACCTTCGCGTAAGGCCGATTCAGCGGCATGCATAGTATCAATGTTCAGTGCTTGGAATAAGGCTTGTAGGACTACAACCCCTCCCAAAAACACTGGCTGACGTTCTAGTGAAAGACCTTTTAGCGGCAAGTTACATTCGCCTGCTTCTAGGTAGCGTTCAATAATAGCGTCTAGGCCTTTGAGCTGAATTTCACCATCACAAAATTGGTTTTCTAAGCAAACTTTCGCCACAGCTTTAATGGTGCCAGAAGCACCTAAACACTCATTCCAAGCATGTTCTAAGAAATCATCGGCCACAGGCAACAATTGCTGCGAACAATAGACACTGGCTTTTAATAAGCGGTTTTTGGTCACTCGGCCATTTTTAAAGAAACGTTTAGTGATAGATACACAGCCCATATCTAAGCTCTCTTTAAGCTTTAGATCCATGCCTTCACCAAGGGTGACTTCGGTGCTACCACCGCCAATGTCGATGACCATACGCGGGCCATTGGTTGGCGCCATATAGTGAGCAACACCTAGGTAGATTAAACGGGCTTCTTCTTCACCGGAGATAACTTCAACTGGATGGCCAAGGCGTTGCTCGGCAGCTTGCAGGAACACATTGGAATCAATAATGCTACGCAGGGTTTTGGTGCCAACAACTCTAACGCTGCCAGGTTTAAACTCGCGAAGACGCTCACCAAAACGCTCTAAACATGCTTGAGCGCGATTCCAAGCGGCTGCGTCGAGGCTGCCATCATCTTGCAAGCCCCAACCCAAACGCACCATTTCTTTCACTTTATCGCGAACTTTAAGTTCGCCGTCTTCCCAGTCAGCAATAATTAAATGAAAACTATTGCTGCCTAAATCCAGAGCAGCCAACTGTTGAGTTTTGGGACTCAACAAACGCGATAAATTGAACATAAACTAACCTCAGCGAATCACTCGCAAAAGACCGAGCCAAAAGGCTCTCTAATTTACTTCAATATAAAACGTTTTAACATAGTTTCTATATCATTTACCTGTTGTTGTAGCGCTTGGCTAGATTGAGCAACTCGCTCTATTTGCTCAAAATTATCCTCTGCTACCTCGGCAATCACATTCACATTACGCGTTACTTCGCTTGCAACATGATGTTGCTCTTGTGCGGCCACACTAATTTGATCGGTCATCTCGCGCATTTGGCTCATATCGGTGCGAATTGTCATGATCGCTTCACGAGATTTCTCAGCCAGATCTTTTGACTGGCTCATTTGTTCGCGACTAGCGGCCATTGCATCAAATACTTGGGTTGATTCGCGTTGCAAGGTAGTAATCATTGCCCGCACTGACTCGGTGCTTTTGGTGGTTTGGCTAGCTAGGCTGCGCACTTCATCAGCAACCACCGCAAAACCTCTACCTTGCTCACCGGCACGGGCCGCTTCAATGGCCGCATTTAAGGCTAGCAGGTTGGTTTTCTCAGCAATACCATCGATCACTTCGATAATAGAACCAATTTGTTTACTGGCGTCTGCTAGCTTATCCACTTGGCCAGAAGTGCTCTGCAAGGCATCATCTAAACTATCGATCATCTCGATATTTTGATTCATTACCTGCTGGCCTTGATCAATGTTGTTCTCAACAGACATCGACAACTCGCGGCTACTTTCGGTGTTTGAAGCCACTTCTTTAATTGCCGACTCCATTTCAGTCACGGCTGTTGCTACGCTACTCAGTTCAGCTGTTTGCTTATCAAGCTTGGTTTTTACCACGCTTGAAGCTTCGTTATTTTTAACCGATACATCGCTAAGTTGGTGAGCTGCACTTTGAATTTGGCTAAACACCTCACGAGCTTGTTCAATCATTCGGTTAATGGCTGCCACCAGCACCGCAAATTCGCCAGAGTATTTACCATTCATGCTTTGGCTATAGTCACCCTCAGCCAATCGTAGAATGTGAGATTGGGTATGCTCTAGAGGTTTACGAATCAAACTCGCTAACCAGTAAGCAACGGCAATAGCAAAAATAATCACCAAAGGCACAACAATCGCGGTGATTGAGCGCGCATTAAGAATTAAACTTCGGCCCTGCTCGCTGGCCACCTCACTTTGCTGGTTAGCTAAATCAACAATCTTAGTAACGGTAGAATCTAAACCAGAAAGCTGACGGTTAATTTCTACAGTTTGGATAGCGATATTAGCAATGGTTTCTTGGCTATCTACATAGCGCTCTACAATGCCGCTTGGGTCATTCACTTGGCGGTTAAACTCAGCAACCAAGTCCGCAACTTGAGGATCAGCCAAGCCTTCAACTTCATCAATTAATGAAGAAAAGTCATCGTTAAATACACGGTTGTTATATTGAATCTTCTTAACCAAATCGGCGATTTTTTGCGGGTCGCGAGTATTCACCATGTTTGATAGTAAGAACTCCATCAAACCAAAACGGTCCATGACCATGGTGAGAATGTCTTCAATGTATGAATCTTCAGCAGCTGCAGGGCTAGCCACTTTGGTCACAATTCTTTTCAAATCAGACAAGCGAAATAGAAACTGACTTAAATCATCACGTACTTTTTCGTCTTGCTGCAGGTAAGTATTTTGTAATTGCGCTAATCGCCCACCTTGCGAGGCCAAGGTGTTTTCTACATTGCTAACGTCATTTAAATACTGTGAAAGCCCATTAATATTAAACTTTTGGGCATGAGCTTCTAACTCCGCCACATGACTTTCTAGATCATTTAGTGATTCATCGGCTTGGCTATTAATGCTTTGCAGTTCATCTAAGTTGCTGGCATTTTCCAAACTTAACAGCAAGATACCCGCTCGAAGCGCTTGGCTGCCTACTTGGTTTGCAAGCAACTGGGTTCTTGCACTATTGTCAGTAAGTGTATTGAAACTTGAATTGATTTGCTGAGCCAGCAAAAAAGCGGCACCACCGCCCATCGCTATCACCAAAGTGAGAACGGCAAACCCTATATATAAACGATGAACAACCGAGATTTGATTGATACTTTTTCCCAACATGCCTTGCTACCTTTTCCCAAAAGCTCGCTAATTCCCGTACTAGTAAGACTAGTAAGGATTTTGTTGATTATCTTTTTTAGTCGTTATTGTGCGATGTTCCGCACATCAAAAAACTGTAAGCCATTATTAATTTTGGCTTTTTAGCTCATTGTTCGTGCAAAAAAATGCGTAATAAAAGATTAACCTGATGTTTGTATTATTTTTTTATAAAACATCATAGCAAGGAAGCAAACATGAGCCCACGGCTGATTCTCCCCCTCTCTCTACTCTTGTTAACTAGCCCGCAAATATTAGCTAAAGATGAAGCATCTTCAGCAGCTTTGCCCTATCAAGTGTTAACAAGCATGGAAAATGGCACCGAAATCCGCAATGGTGGATACGGTTCTGCCATGACCGCCCATCCGCATTTGGCCGATCACTTTTACGCCCTTACCGATCGGGGCCCCAATGCCAAATACCAAGGGCCAGAAGGCAAAGGCAAGATCTTTCCAACACCGGAGTACACACCACGCATTGGTTTATTTAGTTTTACCAATGGTGAGGTAAACCAAGTAAAAGAAATTTTGTTGAAGGACCCAAATGGCAAACTAATTTCTGGCTTACCAAACCCCAAAGGCATGGGCGATACCGGTGAAGTAGCCTACGCTAACGACAAGTCGGTACTAGAAGCTGATCCTTTTGGTTTAGATAGCGAAGGCTTAGTTGCCTTAAAAGATGGCAGCTTTTGGGTGAGTGATGAATACGGTCCGCATATTGTTCATTACAGTGCCACTGGTGTAGAACTGGAGCGTATTAATCCCTTTGGCACCGGAACTGGAGGCAGAAAGCTACCAGCGGTATTGGCGAATCGTCGTGCTAATCGCGGAATGGAAGGCTTGGCAATTAGCCCAGACGAGAAAGTATTGTTTGGCATTATGCAGTCGACACTTTACAACCCAAGTAAAAAAGCTATCAACAACAAAAACCTTACTCGCATCGTAAGCTTTGATATCGCTAGTGGTAAAACTAAGCAATACCTTTACCAGCAAGAAGCAAATAACCTTTCTAACTCAGAAATTGTCGCCTTAAACCAGCAACAGTTTTTGGTCATAGAACGTGACGGCGGTTTTGCTGGTGCTAGTGGCAAAAAGCAGGCGAAATACAAACGTATTTATCAAATTGATTTAAGCCAAGCCACCGATGTAAGTGGCGACGTAGACGCCGATCTGGGATTAACCTTTGCAGGGAAAACCCTCGAGCAAATGAGCTGGCAAGAACTCGCACAACAAGGGATTAAGCCAGTAACAAAAGCCTTGGTGAATGATCTATTGGTAGATTTGCCCAGCCCCTACCCTCACGACAAACTGGAAGGTTTGTGGCTGCGCGCCGACAATCAGCTAGCGGTGCTTAATGATGATGATTTTGCCGTAGCGGCTAAAGGCGAGCATGTTATCCAAAAGATCCTACCGGCTAATCAAACTATCGATCGCAATACCTTATATCTATTAAAAGGCCGATAGGCCAAAGCACCCAGAGTATTTTTATAGTGCTCTGGGTTCCTTATGTTTAATGCTGGTTTTTTAGCCGAACAGCACCTTCTACAGAACATTCAATTTGTATAAATAAAACAGCCATCTACACTATGGGTGTAGCAGAAAGGAATCGCTCGTTAATGGTTGTTGATGGACTCACCTATTTTATTTTAACCACTTTAGTCACCGTGGTGTCGGCAGTGGTGCTCACCCTTATTCGGGTATTTCATGGGCAAAAAACCGCGCTAGATTGTTGGATTATGGCCTCCTACACTCAAGTGTGTGCCTTGCTGGTTGTGCTGCTTTCCAGGCAGCCCTCGGCCACGGAGTTGTTGTTACAAAATACCTTATTTGCTGGCTCATTTCTGCTTATCGTTGCGGGTCATCACCATTACTTAAAACAGCGCTTTAACCGCAACTTTCTGTCGATAGCGCTGTTATTGTATTGCGCACTGATGTTTTATTTCATCTCGATTGAGCCTTCTAGCCAATCTCGTATTACCTTATTCTCCAGCACCCTTGCACTATGCTGTTTCTACTGCGCCTATCTGTATTTTCGCTATTGGCGACAGCAACACAATCATGCCTTGTGGCTGGTCATTGGCTTGTACTTATTCTTTGGTACTTGTTTACTGCTCAGGGTTTACATCACCATGCAACATACGCCGCAAAACCAGGGTTTATTGCTTGGCGTGCCTACCTTGCTCTCGTTAGCCATATTCGCCGGAAACGCACTGCAAACTTACGTGTTCTACTTTTTACTGCATTGGCGGCAAATCATTCAATTAGAACAGCTCGCCAATTACGATATCACCGGTGCTATGCGCCGCAGCTACTTTTTAAAACAACTAGAAAAAATGACCAAACGCGCGCAGTTTTCTGGTGGTGAAATTAGCGTTGTGTTTATCGATTTAGACCGTTTTAAAAGCATTAACGATGACTACGGCCACGACAACGGTGACTTAGCCTTAATGCATTTTTCAGAGATAGCCCTAGACAACCTGCGTGTAGGCGATTTATTTGGCCGTTTTGGTGGCGAGGAGTTTGTAATAGCGCTGAACGGAGCTAACGCGCAGCAAGCTAATGCACTAGCAAATCGGATCCGCATTCAACTCAATCAGCAAGCGCTAAAAACCAGCAAGGGTAAGCTCTACATGAGTGCCAGCTTTGGCGTAGCGTCAAACTTAAAAACTCAAGATTTATCAAAACTTATTAAACAAGCCGATGAAGCAATGTACCAAGCCAAACGCCAGGGCGGAAACAAGGTCAAGGTGTACGCTCTAAATGAAAGCACCAGCAGTTAGTTGAAATATTTCACTACTTTGGCTTACCAATTCCACTTTACCCGCTAAGCATTTCGCCATACTCTTTAGCAAAACCTAGATAGCGCGACTATCTTAGCTAATCATGCAACAAGGAAAAATAATGACCATAGGGGTAGGTGGCAGCTCAGCCAGCGAACAGTTGGCTACATTAAGCAATATGTGTAGCGACACAAGTGGAATTAGTAAGGCCGAGTACCAACAGCGCCAGCAACGAGCATGTGAGTTAATGCAGCAACAAGGCATAAGCGCTATTTACTTAAACGCCGGTACTAACTTGTATTATTTCACTGGATTAAAGTGGGGTGCCAGCGAGCGTATGGTAGGAGCGCTATTAACCGCCGATGGTCAATTACGCTATATTGCTCCGTGTTTTGAGCAAGACTCTTTAAACGACTTCATGCTTATTGATGCCCCCTTCCATGGCTGGCATGAACACCAAAGCCCTTATCTGTTATTTTCAAAACTATGTTTAGATTTAAAACTAAGCGGCACCATTGCAGTCGACCCTAGTGCGGCGTTCTTTTTAGTAGACGGCCTGATTAAAGCGAACCCTAATTTAAACTTTGTAAATGGTGATGTAGTCACTCAAGCTTGCCGCGCCATAAAATCAGCCGCCGAAATTGCCTTATTGCAACAAGCCAAAGGCATGACCTTGGCGGTACAAAAAGCTGCGGCTAAAATTTTGCGCCCTGGTATTAGTACTAGCGAAGTGACCGAGTTTATCCACCAAGCCCACCAAAAGGTAGGCGCTAGCGGATCGTCTTTTTGTATTGTGTTATTTGGCTTAGCAAGCTCATTTCCACATGGCGTAAAAGAGCCGCAAATCTTGCAAGAAAACGATTGGGTACTCATTGATACCGGCTGCCTATTGCACGGTTATAACTCTGACATAACCCGCAGCTACGCTTACGGTGAAGCCACTGAACAACAACGTAAAGCTTGGCAAAGCGAACATAAAGCGCAACAGGCCGCTTTTAATGCGGCGCAACTAGGTGCTAGCTGCGCCAGTGTAGATGCTGCAGCTCGCCAATCGCTAGAAGCAGATGGCTATGGGCCAGAATATGCTTTACCTGGCTTACCGCATCGCACAGGGCACGGTTGTGGCCTAGATATTCACGAAGGGCCTTATTTAGTAGCAGGCGATGAAACCCTGTTAGCCCCTGGCATGGTGTTTAGTAACGAGCCAATGTTGGTGATACCCGAACACTTTGGCGTTCGCTTAGAAGATCATTTTTATATCGGCGAGTCAGGGCCGGTTTGGTTCACCCAACCAAGCCCAAGCATTGATGACCCTTTTGGCTACCAAACAGCTTAAATAGCGCTACCAATAAACCAAGCAGCTTACCTTAGCCACTTTTAGTTTTCGGGCTAGGGTGGCTGTTACGAAAATCAGCTTCCAAAAAATTAAACATTTTGACTAGGTAGGGATCAAAAGCTTTCCCGCTCAAGTCGTTAATAATCTCCTTCGACTTCTCAAAGGAAAAAGCCGGTTTATAGGGCCGCTCCGACATTAAGGCATCAAAACAATCCACTAAACTAACGATTCTTGCCTCAATCGGAATCTCTTCACCGGCAATATTTTGCGGGTAGCCTTGCCCATCCCAGCGCTCATGGTGACCACGTACAATGTTTTCAGCTACTGGGCTTAACTCAAATTCTCTTAATAGTTGATAGCCATTGTCCACGTGTTGCTTCATCACTTCCCACTCTTGCGCATCAAGCTTGCCCGGTTTGCCAAGAATCGCGTCGGGAGTAGAGATTTTGCCAATGTCATGCAAAGAGGCAAATTGATGAATATCCTCAACCAGCTGCTTATCTAAACCAACATGCTCCGCCATAAGCCGAGAATAATCGGCCACCCGTTGCACATGGCTACCGGTTACCGCGTCGTCATTCTCATGCAAGCGCTCTAACATTTCGGTTACCCCTTCTAGCACCTTATGCATTTTGGCTTTTTGCAGGCGTTCTTCTATCCGGTTTTGCAAATGTTGGTAGGAATAGCATCCAACCAAGCACACCAAGCTCGCCACAAGCAAAGCGACCCACCATTGGTAGCTCCTTGTTAACACGCCAAAATTAGAGATAGGCTGGGTTAAATGTGGTAAATAATTATGTTGGTAAGCCACAATAAGTTGTGCGCCCATCATTACCGGCTGAACGGGGCTATCTAGGTTTATTTCTGCGGCTAAACTATCGTCGAAATAAACCCGCTGGTGGGCCAAGCGCTGAACTTGAGATTCAATGAAAAGATCGTCACAACTCAACTCTGCACAATATAAACTCGCCGAATTTGGGTGGGCCAAAAACTGTTGCCGCTCATCTACAATGTAAAACCTTAGCTGCTCGGGTAACAAGCTAGCTAACTGTCTAAGCTCTTGTTTCACATCGTAATTAAACATCAAACTACCTAGATATTGGCCGCTATCTAAATGCCTTATCTTTTGCGCAATGCGCATCACCGGTCGATAAGGCCGCTCAATCACCCCATAATCAACGTTTAAATCCACCGGAGACAAGTAGCTATTGCCAATAGCAGTGCTACTTAATTGCTTAAAATAGTAGCGCTGAGATTTGTCCTGCAGCTCTATATTGCTTAAACGCACTGGCACACCTGCGCGATTCACCAGCTTGAATACCTCTTGCCCTTCGGGATTAAACAAACGCGTTTGCACCACGGTTGGTTTACTTTGCATTAGCTTACTAAGCAACTCCGCGACAACCTCATAGTTGCCACTATCTAACGCTTTGAGCACCATCGAAAGTTCGGCAAAGTATTCTAGCTCTTGGCGGTGTTGCGTTTCGGTATGCTTAATTAAGGCAGCAACGGCGGCAGCGCGCTTAGCGACACTGCTGGAAAGCTGATTCACCGCAGCGTTATGTTGGCTCAGCAAGCTCATGCTGGTTAAGCCCATAACGACCCCAATAAATAAGGCACTGGCAATAAGATAAAGACTTAAGCGAGACATAATATTCCCTCCTACAACTCTTTAAACTATGGTTAATTTTTATACAAACCACCAGCAATTGATAAATTTATATTTAATTTTTCAGTTTTTTTACAAATACAATTAATTGCCGCTGCAGTAAGCTAAGTTTTTTGGCGCTAAAAGGATCCCGCTATGCAACAGCAAAGCCTACTAAAATGGCATTGTTTTGAGGTAACTCGCGAGCAACAACGTCTGCCTAATCAACAGCAAAAAACCATCACCACACTTCGCCACCCTGGTGCAGTGGTAGTGCTAGCGATTAATGATGCGGGCAATATTATTATGGAGCGCCAGTATCGCACTGCCATTCAAGACTGGTTGGTGGAACTCCCTGCTGGCACCATAGAGGCCGATGAACAAAACGAGGATGGAATACTAGCCTGTGCTAAACGCGAGCTACAGGAAGAAGTTAATCTCGTCGCCGAGCAATGGCACAGCCTAGGTAAACTATATCCGGCGCCGGGCTTTTGTGACGAGATACAGTATTTGTTTTTAGCCAAGCAGCTTTCGCATCAAGCAGGTCAATGCGACGAAGATGAGTTTATTGAAGTATTTGAAATGAGCAGTGCAGAGTTTGAAAAAGGCATCGTTAATGGAACCATCAACGATGCCAAAACCATTGCTTGTTATAGCCGCGCTAAGCTTGCGGGTTTACTCGACTAAACGCTGGTAAGCAGTTTACTGGCTTTGTTAATTGGAAATAACTTGTCATACGCCAGGTTATAAAAGTATGCAAAAAACAAGTAATAGATGATCATGGCTGCGTCCATAATCAGCGCATCTAGCAAACTAACATTTAGCCACCAAGCCATTACTGGAATAGTGATAACTAACAAACCTAACTCAAAACCAAAGGCATGAAATATGCGCTGCTTTTGGCTTTTATCGCTATGCCCTTGGCGTTTAAATAAAAAATTATCAAACCAGCGATTGTAAAAATAGTTCCACGCTGTAGCGATAACGGAAAAAAACAAACCCATCGCGCCAGAATGCATTGGGTCTACCCCAAATAGCACAGCCAGCAAAGGCATAGCTCCCAATAGGCCAACTAACTCAAAACCTACGGCATGGCGAATTCTATCGGATGTTTGTCTCATGCTTTTCTCCAGTTCGATTCAATAAGGCTATTTTATCGGTATACGATTCCCTATACTGGAACAGAATGCATCGTATTTTCCGCAAACAGGGAAAAGTTATGGACAACTCTGATTTAGACAGCATCGCCACTGGCAGTTTTGAATTTAAAGATATAAACGAGCGCGAGTATCGCTTTATGCAAATCGACCGCATCGAGTCATTACTAGCCTATTGCAAACTTAACCGTAACCAACTAGCCAAGCTAAGCGGCATTTCAAAAAGCGCCCTTTACAACAAGCTAGATAAAGACGGCAACGCTAACTTTAGCCAGATTGAATTGTTTAAAATTGCCAAAGCGTTAGATCTGAGTGTGGTGTACTTATTGCCGCTATCTCAACATGAGCGTGATTTAGTGAAAGGGCCACCAATTCCAGCCAGCAGCCTGCGCTTTGTTGACGATATGCTGGGTGCGCGGCGCGACGATATAGAGTTTTTACACGGCGTGCATAAGCTGTTTAAGGAATACATTCAACAACGTAAAAACTAGCCAATTGTGAAATATTTAAGAATTGGAGCGCTAAGTATCAGATTTACTCACCAACAGCCAAGCGCTCTACCAAGCCCGAGCGCCGCTGGGTTTTATTCCGACATGCAGCACTGATGCTCTCAGCATCGGCATATAAGCTAAAGGTACTTTTTGCGCGGGTGATTGCGGTATACAACAACTCTCGATTTACCAACGCTTGGGTAGCTGGCGGCAGCAACATACACACCTGTTTAAATTCGCTACCTTGGCTTTTATGTACCGTCATGGCGTAAACACTTTGGTGAGCAGGCAAGCGACTAGGCAATAGCCAGCGCAAACCATTGGCGGATTCAAAAGCCACCATTAGCTGGCCACTTTCATCTTGCGCACAAATACCAATATCGCCGTTGTATAGTTGCTGCTCGTGGTCGTTCTGCTCAATCATCACTGGCCTACCGGCATACCACACGCTATCGGCATGTTTTGGCAGCGTAATAAAACCTTGCTGGTTCAGCCGCTTCTCAATGCGTTGATTAAGCCCTGTCACACCCAAATCACCATTACGAAGTGCAACTAAAAGCTGAAACTGATGAAACTTGGCAAATACCTGTTCCATCGGCAAAGCTTGGCGCAACGCTTCTAAATAGGGCTGATAAGCCTTAGCACTTTGCTCTAGCAAATCTTTATAACTGTCTTGATTGAGCGTTTGATAGGGTAAGTCTTCGCGACGTGATTCCAGCAACGCCATGGTTTGTTTAACTTGGCCTTGGTTTACCGCAGCTGCCAACAAACCGATACCAGAATGAGCATCAAAGCGATAGCTTTTACGCAATAAACACAGCTTATCCGCTATAGGTAAAGGCTGCTTAGCTTGCCAAGCACTTAAGTTAAAACCGCTACTGGCTTGCAAATTATCTAGCAAAGTTTGGCTGTAACCCTGCTCAATAAAGGCACATAAATCCCCCAGTACTGCCCCCGCCTCTACCGAGGCCAGTTGGTCCTTATCACCCAACAATATAATTCGCGCCTGTTTTGGCATGGCCGCTAGTAGCTTCACCATTAGTGGCATATCAATCATCGACGCTTCATCCACCACCAATAAGTCTAAAGCTAAAGGATTGTCGGCATGATGACGAAACTCCGCCCGCCCAGGTATAACACCTAATAGGCGGTGAATAGTTGAAGCTTGTTCAGGGATAGTCGCGATAGTTTGCTCGCTCGCATTAAGCTGCTGTTTTGCGCCGATAATAGATTCACTCAAGCGCGCGGCAGCTTTACCGGTTGGTGCAACCAACTGAATGTTTAACGCCGCTTTTCCTGCACTCAGTTGTAAATCTTGTAATAAGGCGAGCAAGCGCGTCACGGTGGTGGTTTTGCCAGTGCCCGGCCCGCCACTAATCACTAGCCGAGGCTGATAACAAGCTTGCAAGGCTGCCAGCTTCTGCCAATTTATCTTGCTAGCATTAGCAATTTTAGCGACTAAGCTTTGCAGTTCTGATACTTGTGCAATGCCAGCGAGTTTGCTTAAGAACTCTGCATTATTAAGCAAGTTCGCGTCATTTACATCCAAATATTGCTGGGCATATAAAGCCATCTGTTGCGCAGAATAAGCGGCTTTAGCCTGTAATAGCATTTGCCAATTAGGGCTAAACAATTGCTCCACTTGCTGTTGTATTTGAGCTAAGGGGTAATCACGGGTAAGTGAGTGTTCACCAAAGTAATCGGCAATTTGCTGCTCATAGTTCCAATATCGATACAAATATAAGCGCCCATACTGCATTACCAATGGCTTAGCATCTCTGGATAACTCAGCTTGCATTACTGCCGCTGAAGACCCAAGCTGCACTTGCCAAAATTCAGGCTCAAGCGCGCCTGCAAGTGGGCAAGCGCCCAATTGTTCACAACGCTTGGCTAGGCTAGGCATATCGATACAAACATGGCCGGCTTGTAATTCATTACTTACCAGCGCGGCTGCCACCATCAAAACATCTGCCTGTTCGCTGCTTGCAAACGACTTAGCAAAGTGAAAATCTAAGGCGCTGATTTGTCCCTGCTGTTTTAACTGTTGGAGCCAACCAGTAATGTTTAGAAGGCTAGTATCATTGGCGAGTAAACTAGTCATCATTCGCCTCCACATGATTTAGCTGCACTAATGTTTGATTAAGATCTTGCCCGGCAAATAGCTGATCAAGGTACTCAATAAATTGCGGATCTGGTCGGCTAAAATACACGCCATTACGCTGCTCACTTTGACCGACTTGGCTAGCTAACTCGCCGGCCATTCCACGCAAAAATAAGTAATAAACCCCGCCAAAGTGCTGCTCATAGTCGTAGTCAGGTATTCGTTGCCCCAACCAACGGTGTAAAGCCAAACTGTACAGCTGATATTGGAAATCGTAGCGATGCTCAACCATAGCATCCATCATTGCCTGTTGTTGGTACTCACTTACTTCTGCACCTAGGTAATTCGACTTGTAGTCCAATACGTAATAACGACCATCATGTTGATACACTAAATCGATAAAGCCCTTTAACATGCCTTGCACACTGGCAAAATCCAAAGGTTTAGCTTGGCGACTTAATGGGTCGAAATATTGAATTAGCTGATTAACTTGATTGGCTTGTAGGTCTGTAATTGGCAAGAAAAACTCCATTTCGACCAAGCGTTGTGCTGGGCTTAGTTGGCTTAAACTGTAAGCAGCAGTGCTCCCTGCATCATCCAAAGGCGTAGCACACACTTGTTGGAACATATCAGCCAGTGGTGCTAACCATAACAACTCGCCTTGGGCGTCCAACTGATTATAACTAGAGGCTTGCAGTAAGGGCGCAATAGCCAGTTGAATACTCGCTAAATCGGCTTGAAAATCTACTTCTTCAAACAATAAGTGCAAAAAAGTACCCGCCTCTGCGCCACGAGGAAAATCAAAAATAGTCAGCGTTTGCGGCTGTTCAACTTGGCTTGGCTCAGCACTTAAACCTTCAGCTTCATCTAGCCATGCCATATCACTACTTGCATCAAAGCCAGCGCCATGACCTTGCTGGCGACTAAGCGCAGAATAACTGGTTAGCCACCAGTTTCGATTAAGCTGGGTAGTAAATTGCTTAGCAGCAAAAGTTTGCTGCTCTTGGTTTAGTGGGCTATATGGCGCTAGTGTTTGCTCACTCACCGTTTGCCAACTCATGCAGGGAAGCTGAGCCAAATTGTCCAAAATAGCGCTAAGTGCGCCAGCAGGTTGTGGCTGATTTTGTTGCAACAAGTAGCCTAGGGCGCTTTGATGCACGTCGGTATCACCTTTTTTCGCGTTACCTTTTTTCAAATCTGCCACACCTAAATAACAGCAATACACCGCTCGAGTCACCGCTACATAAAGCAAGCGCAAATCTTCGGCCAAACGCTCTTGGCTGGCAGCCTCCATAGCTTGCTCACTGCCATTTAAATCGAGAATAAAGCGCTCGCCTTCGTGATAAAGCGCTTCGCTCGCTTCGCGATAACCCAAAATAAACGGCAACATCACAATCGGATATTCCAAGCCCTTACTTTTGTGAATAGTGACAATTTGCACCAAGTTCGCATCACTTTCTAAGCGCAGTTGTTGGTCGTCGGCATTGCCATCGGGCTCGAGTAGTTGTTCGGCAAACCAGCGCATTAACGCAGCTTCACCATCTAACTCGGCGCTCTGGTTTTGCAGTAGCTCAGCTAAATGCATCAAGTTGGTAAGTAAGCGCTCACCATAATTATCGTTTTGGCTGATCCAGCGTTCGCTAATGCCACGTTGGCTCATCCAAGAATAAAACATTGCTAGTACGCCTTGTTTATACCAAAGCTGTTGGTACTCGCTGTACTCTTGGGAATAGCGTTGCCAGCTACGCTCGTCGGTATTTAGCTGGTCCAACTCGCTTAAACCTAAACCTAAGATTTTACAGGCTAAAGCTGCGCGCAGTTTTCGGTCATTATGCGGTTCTTGGCAGGCTAATAACTGCAAATAAAATTGATAGGCTTCGGGGCTTTCAAACACACTATCGCGGTTAGATAAGCTGACACTGGCAATGTTTTGTTTAGCCAATGCTGCGGCCACTTTTTCGCCTTCACGGCGAGTGCGCACTAACACCGCGATATCGCCCGCTTGCACTGTTTTACCGCTATCGCCCAGAGTTGCACGCCCTTGTTGTCCGGCTTCTAACAAAGCTTGTATTTGCTGTGCACACTGTAAGGCTTGGCCAACAAGATAATCTTCGCCGCGCACAAATTCTGCGTTTTGCTGATACAAAAACTGCATGGCTGCCTGTGGCTCGCCGTTTATAACTAAACCACTCAGCTCTGCTTTAGCCGCATTCACTGGGATGAACTCAATGGCATCGTCAAAAATAAATGGCCGCGAATGGCACTCAAACAACTTATTGCATGCGGTCACCATCGCGCCAGTGGAACGCCAATTGGTTGGCAGATTGTAACGCGCGGTAACCTTGTTGCGCGCTTGCATATAAGTGAAAATGTCGGCGCCACGAAAGCCATAAATCGCCTGCTTAGGATCACCAATTAGCATTAATGCGGTATCGGGCCTATCAATATACAGCTGAGAAAAAATCTGATATTGCTGAGGGTCGGTATCTTGGAACTCATCAATCATCGCAACCGGGTAAAGCTCGGCGATTTGCTTGGCTAGAGCCTCTCCCTGAGGGGTATTTAGCGCCTTGGCCAAACCCGCCAATAAATCATCAAAACTTAACAACTGCTGTTGTTGCTTGAGTTCACTAAAACGCTGACGTATTTGAGGCAACAACTGGGCTAACAGCAAATTTTTGATGTTTTGTTCTTCTGCAAACAAGGTTTCTATCGCGTTAAACGCCGGGTGTTGTGGAGGCGTGCCTTTAGCTTTTACGCCATTGGCTAAATTCTCTGGCGTGAACTTAGCCAAAGCCTCCCGCAATGGTTTGCTTAAAAAGTCACTATCGGTCGCGGCGTCTGCAAATTGGTTAATTAAGCCCAACCATTTTTCAACCGAAGCTTTACGAAACTTATTGCCATTTAATGGCGCAGTTGCAATAAGTTCGGCAATTTCTGCCACAGCCGGTTTCCAGAGCTGTTTAAAGATATCAATGCGATTAATTTGTTGCGCAAAAAAGCGTTCTAAATCTTGCTCTTGAGGCACACCTTGTAGCTCAAAATGGCTTTGATTTAGCAAGCCGCCCAGCTCTTGATGTAAGTCATAAGGGCTGGCCCAGCATTGCACTATTCGCCCCACTAAAGGCACCGATAAGGGATAAAAGCGCTGACGCCAACAGTCTTGCACCGCTTGCAAACGAAGATGAATTTCATTGGTAAGAAACTCCATCTCAAAGGGCAAGCCCGATTCGAAAGCATGTTGCTTCAACATGCGTTGGCAAAAACCATGAATGGTAAACACCGCCGCCTGGTCCATGTTCTGCTCGGCCAGCAACAAACGTTGCGCCGCCTGCGGGTGGTCGTTAACCTCATCTAGCAGCTGACTAATAATGAAGTCATCGCTTTGGCCTCGCAAAAAAGCAATCCGTGCTTGATGAATTTTCTCGCGAATTCGCCCTCGCAGCTCCTGCGTAGCCGCTTCGGTAAAGGTAACCACCAATATCTGCTCAATAGTGAGCGCTACGCGCTCTCCAGCTTGGCTAAAAGCTTGCTCTGGTTGACGATAATGCCCCAGCAACAAACGCAGCACCAAAGCACCAATGGTGTAGGTTTTACCCGTACCGGCACTGGCTTCAATAAGCCTAGAGCCATTTAAGGGAAAGGTGAAAACATCTAAGTTATTATTGGTCGTGCTGCTCTGCTGAGTAGCTTGGTTTAGATTAGGCACCAGCAAACTCCTCTAGATGAGCTAACAAAGGGCCAAGCAATGCTTGAGCACTGGCTTCGAACTGCGGCCAAATGGCTTCTAAATCATTTAGCTGAGCTTGAATATACGGATCTGCGCCTTCTGCCTGAGCAAACGGCCCTCCGTTAAACTGATTGCGTGCCGCGCGCCTTGCTTTATCTAGATTGGCCTCGCTGTATTCAATACTGCCGGTTTTCTTGTCTTTACATTGGCTTATCCACTGCCAAGCGCTTTCGATAGGTAGCAATATCGGCTGGTGTAAACCTTGTTGTAAGTGGCTTAGCCAAAGCGCTAAATACTCTTTTGCTTGTTCGGCACTTAATGGCGAAAGCTGCCAAGCCCCTTTACGACCAAGCACATAAGAGCTAAGCGCTTGCTCTGGCAAACTGGCGTGAAACACTAAGTGCCACAGCCAAGCAGCAAGCAAATCTTTACCCCGAATACTGCCCGGTCGATAACTCACTAAACCTTGCCCATATTGGTGCTTTAACCAAGCCGACAAACGACACTGCTGCAAACCATCCTCAAGCGAATACTCTAGATCTAGCGCTAATTGCTGGCGCTTAACTAGCCCTCCCGCGAGCAAGGGATATAGGGCATCAGCCAAGGGTTCAAGATCTTGCCATTGCTGCTCAAACGATACCTCTCCAAAACCACCATGTGGCAAGCTACCAGCAGCATGCAATAGCGCAAACTGCTGCTTTTTATCTGCGTTGTTTAGTTGCTGTTCGAGTAAATATTGCTTCATAGAGAAACCCGCTAACCCTTCTACTAAAAAGGGTTCGGTTTCTTCTAATTGCTCACTTAAGCGCGGAAAACTCACTTTTAAGCGCCGCTGATAAAAATAAGCGATGGGCGAGCGACTAAAGGCAAGCAACTCGTCCATTTCAATATCTGCTATGTAACCTTCATTGATCAGCGCTTCTTCTATCGGCTCGGGCGCTTTGCTTTGTTGCTGGGCTGCTACAGCCGGCAGCCAACGCTGCGCATAACTAAACTTATCGCTTTGGCTTTGGCTTTGATAATACTCACTCGAGAAGGGTTGCAAGGGATGCTCACAACTAAGGTGCGTTAATAAACGCTTGGCTGATTGATCCACATTTAGTTGTTCATCACCTTGTAGCACGCAGCTTTGGCCAATGTAATCACATAGCTCAGCCACCAACACCGACGGCGTTTGTTCACTGTTATCTTTGGCACTATGGGCAATATAAGAGACATATAAAGTATCTTGGGCGGCCAGCAATGCTTCTAAGAACAAATAGCGGTCGTCATCTCGGCGGCTACGGTCGCCACGTTTGGCGGGGTTTTGTGCCATTAAGTCAAAGCCCATGCTAGGCACCGAGCGCGGATACTCACTGTCATTCATGCCCAATAAACACACCACCTTAAATGGTATGGCGCGCATTGGCAGTAAGGTACAAAAGTTAATTTGCCCCGCCAAAAAGCGTTGACTACCACGCTGGGCATTTAGCTGATTGCGACAATAATCCAAAATAAGTTCAGGGCTGATAAGCTCCATAAAACCGCTACTGCTACATTGCTCTACGAGGGTTTCAAATAGCTTATGCAGGCGTAATTGCTCGGTTTCGTCATCACTATCAAAGCTGTAAATATTGCTGAGAAGATCTTGCAAACGCAGTCGCCATTGCTCGGCGTTAACCGCACTCAACAACTGTTGCTCTAGCAACATTAGTTGGTCTATAAAGTCGGCTAACTTGCCCACTGCTAAGGCAATTTTCCCTTGCACCTCATCATAGGCTAGCACCCCTTGATGTAAACCCGCATCACTGGGCATCGCATAACCCAACAGCATCCTCTTAAGGCCAAATAGCCAAGAGTGAGTTTCATCTTCTGGGGCCTGCCAGCGGCTGCGGTCACTGCCATCTAGCCCCCAACGCACCCCTGCTTCTCTCACCCATTGGCGCAGCGACTTAAGTTCGTCTTCTGCCAATTCAAAACGACGCATAATCGCCGGTACTTCCAATAACGCTAAGAGCTCTGCTGCAGACTTACGTTTTTGTGGTAGCGCCAACAGCTCCAAAAAGCTTAACAAAACTGGATTTTCTTGAGTGGCACTGCGATCTGAAATAGCAAAAGGCAAGCGCGTTTCAGCTCTGGTGCTGCCAAACACTGCCTGAATCATTGGCCCATAACGATTTACATCGGGCACCATTACAATAATATCGCGGGGGTTTAGTTCTGGGTTTTGCTCAAACATCGCCAGGAGTTGATCGTGCAATATTTCTAGCTCTCGGCGAGGGCTATGGCAAAGATGCAATTGCACACTGCAATCATCAGGCTCAATCTGGCGCTTGTGCAAACTGTTGTCAAACTTCTGATAATCAATGGGGTCTTGCAGCTTTAAGATATCGTCTTGAACCATTGCCAATAAACTTGGAGCCTGCTGCTCATTTACATTACTGGCAAAAATGTCGGTTTCTTGCTTATTTAGCGGGTGCAATAATTCAATGTAATCACGACCTAGCTTGCCCATAGACGCCAATAAGGGATTTCCTACTTGGCTGATATCGGGTTGTTGTTTTAGCAGGGTGCTAACGTCTCGAACATCGCCCCAGTATTGCTCTGAAGGATTGGTAAGGAATAGATGAATTTCACAATGTAATGCTAAGGCGTCTAAGGCTTCAACATAGGCTGGCGGCAAGGCTGATATACCAAAAATAAACACCTGCTCGGGCAAACCTTCAGGCGCGGCACTGGCCACTCGCAACTGTTCAACAAAGTCGATATATAAGTTGCCCCGGTGATAAGGGGAATCCATAGAGCTTACCGTGTCGTCAACCAAGTCACGCCACAATATCGGTTGCCAAGGCTGGCTTTCGCTCACCTCGTTTAAGTCATCACCCGCTTCCCATGCACTGGTCCATTCGCTGCGATACACCAAGTATTGGTCGTAAATATCTGCAATTTTTTGTGCCAGTTGCCAAAGCTTACGACTGTCAATGTCCTCACTTTCTTGCTCACCCAACAGATAGTGCTTCAAGGCGTTAAATGCTGGCTCTTGCAAACGTTGTGGCAACAAGCGCATTAATCGCCAACTCATGGCTTCTTTATTAAAGGGACTTTGCTCGGGAACATCTTGCAGAACTAAGTGAAACATTTGCCAAATAAAGCTAGCAGGCAGCGGAAACGCCACATTTGCCACAATGCCTTGTTGTTCGGCTAGCTGCAATTTTAACCACTGCGCCATGCCAGGGCTTTGTACCAAGATCTGCTGTTGAGTAAATGGGTTTTCTGGCGCTTGCAAGGCCATCACCTTACTCAATAAAATTTGTAAGGTATCTAAATGATTACTTTGGTAAAGATATAACAAGAAGGCTGTTCCCTTGAACGAAGCAGCCTTTATTGTGCCAGAAAAAAACGCTTAAAAAAGTGTTGCTTAAACGATTTTCACTGGATGGCAGCAGTTAGCTGAACAGCTAGCTACTTAGAGAAGATAATGCGACGCAGCGCTGAATAGTCGAAACTGGTGTAACCGCCGTAACCGTTGCGGGCAACAAACATATTGTCGGCTTCATCACCGCTAGGAAGTTTAAATTTAGCACCGCTATGAGTAACCGCTACGTACTCATTTGAAACATAATAATATTTGTTATCAGCTTGAATAAACGCCAACTCACTCAGTGGCATAAACAGCGGTTTTCCTTTGCTATCTAAGGCAACAATGCGTTGTTGTAAACTGCCATCGGAGTTTTGGATCTGTAAATCTTGCATTTGCATCCATTGCGATTCGCTACCCGACTGTAGCCAAATTCTAACATCCTGCGCATTTGCAGTACCAAACAATAGAGAAATGCCAATCACCATCCATTTCATCATAGTATTTCCTTCCTTCTTTTGAAGCGCGATAAGCTCTTTGCATACGGCTTATTCACGTGCACTTTAAGTAGCAGCTTCACCCTTGTAAACGCCTGTTTGACATTTTTTCGGTGAAAGTCATGTTTCTGACCTCACTGCCTTTATTTTTATGTTTTTTTTATTGCTCTAATCAAGCGCTAAGCGGCGCCCTTCCTAGTGAGCGCTATCTATAACTCTGTGTTTATATCCTATATTATACTTGAAAAACATAAGCTTATGAAAACGTTATCTTCAAGTTATTCTAATAAAGTGTCAATAATTTGAACACTAACAGCTATACAATTATTGAGCCATTTTGTTGTAGCTAATTGTTTACGCTAAGACAAAATGCCAGCGAAGCCCCGCGAACACTGAGATAATTCGTAATCAGGTGAGTGATTTATTAATCAATAGAGGAAGAGGAAACTCGACAAAATATAAACACTAGGCAGACAAACGCTTAAGTAAGCGATCCATTGCCCGATAGCTTAGTGCTTCCACAATGTCATTGCGTTGAATATCTTTTTGCTGCTTTAGATCGGCAATGGTTCTAGCCAAGCGCCAAACACGATGAAATGCGCGAGCAGATAAACCTAATTGGCTAATACTGCTTTCTAAAAATTCACTATTTTCAAGGCTTAAACTGGCATGCTGGTGAAGCTCTTTACCAGAGAGTTGGCTATTTAACTTACCGCTGCGCTCCAACTGCAGCTTGCGCGCGTTAATCACCCGCTGTTTTATCTGGGCACTAGACTCCCCCTGAGCATGCTGAGTTAAGCTGCCTTTGGGTAATTCAGCTACCTCAACACTTAAATCAAAGCGGTCTAAAAATGGCCCCGATAGCTTACCAAGATATTTTAAAATTTGGTCGGGATTACTGCGTAGCTGCTGACCTTGATAGTAGCCACAAGGTGAAGGGTTCATCGCCGCCACTAACTGGAAACGTGAAGGAAAGCGCACCTGCAAAGCAGCACGAGAAATATGCACCTCTCCCGACTCAAGCGGCTGGCGCAAAGCATCTAAAGTACTACGAGCAAACTCTGGAAGTTCGTCCAAAAAAAGCACACCATGATGGGCTAAGGTTATTTCGCCGGGCTTAGGGTTTGAACCACCGCCCACCAGCGCGACCATTGAGGCACTATGATGCGGGCTACGAAAAGGCGGAATGTACCATTGCTCTAGCTCTCGTTGCTGAGCGCTTACCGAGTTAATTGCCGCCACCTCTATGGCTTGTTGCTCGGTTAAGCTGGGTAATATGCCCGGTAAACGACTCGCCAACATAGTTTTTCCGGTACCTGGAGGGCCCATCATTAACAGATTATGCGCGCCGGCGGCAGCTAGTTCTAAAGCACGTTTTGCTAGATGTTGACCTTGCACTTCGCTCATATCTAAGAGGCTTTCGTTAAACTGCGGCTCAATAACTTGAGAGTCCTTCAAGTTGAAAGCACTTTGGCCATTAAGACCTGCACTTAACTGCTGCAAGCTGACGCTGCCATGTACTTTTGCCTCTGGCACTCTTACCGCTGCGTCGGCATCTTGCTCACTAGTCACCAAGGTTAAACCCTGCTGGCTTATTGATAAGGCGGTGGCAATTGCTCCGTTTACTGGACGAATTGCTCCCGATAAAGCCAGCTCACCGCAAAACGCCATGTCATTCAAACACGCTAGAGGAACATCACCAGCAGCAGCTAAAATACCAATAGCAATTGGCAGATCAAAGCGACCTCCACTTTTAGGAACATCTGCAGGAGCTAGATTTACGGTAATGCGTTTTGCAGGAAAGGAAAAGCCACTATTGAGAATGGCGCTACGAACTCTATCTTTAGCTTCTTTAACCGAGGTTTCTGGTAAACCTACAATGCTAAAAGCGGGCAAACCATTGGCTAAATGCACTTCTACAGTCACATTTAAGGCTTCCATGCCCACTAAGGTACACGTTTTAACTATCGCTAAACCCATTTGCTCTCCAGCGCTTAATAACAACTTACATACTAGTAGGCTTTTGCCAAAGTTGTTATTAAGTGACTGAAAATAGGTTTATTACTGTACGCTAAAGCACTGCTGCTGTTGCTGATGAAGCGCCGCTAATACCGCTTTGCGCTCGATTAAACCAATCAGTTTGCCGTTTTCTAGTACTGGATAACTTTTTGGTTTGTTATCCGTCATGGTTTTTGCCAAGTCGAGAACATTCTCATCTGGGCCAACACTAAGTACTTCACTGCGCATGATGTCTTTAACCAAAGCACTTTGGTCGCAATAGTAACCGGCTTGTAGCATTTGAGTTACGCAGTCTAGCTCCGATAACCAACCAATCAATGCGCCTTTAGCGTCAACCACTGGGGCACCAAGCTGGTGTGAATTAGTCAGCAATTCGCTGGCCTCGTTAATGCTTTGCTCTTCGGTAAAACTCAAGAATTGAGCACGCATGTAGTGTCTAACATTAAGCTGTTGCATAAGACCTCCTTCAAGGGCCTTTAAGATTACAGCTCAAATGTAATACAAGCCAAGACAGATAAGAAATGGCTTATAACTATTAGATTGATAGGTAGGGATTTGGGCGCAAAAAAAGCAGCGAATAACGCTGCTTTCAAACCCACTATATTTGCGCTTAACTGGCTTCGAGCTGGGCCAATACTTCATCGATGGTAGTAACAATAAAGTCTGCTTCTTGTTTGCTCAAAGTTAGCACCGGACACAAGCACAAGGTATTGTTTAAGCTAGCAAATGAGCGGTTAGTTCTACCAATAATTAGGCCCTTAGCCATACACATTCCCGCTACCTTAACCGCGACACTTTCATCCACTGGCGTTTTGGCGTCTTGGTCACTAACCAGCTCTATACCTAACAACAAACCTTTGCCTCGTACATCACCAATGATAGGGTGCTTGGCTTGCAAACCTATTAGCCCTTCTAGCAAATAATCGCCCATCATCTTGCTGTTATGCACCAGTTCTTCTTGCTCAAGAATGCGTAAGTTCTCTAATGCCGCAGCTGGCCCCGCAGTACAGCCGGCAAAGGTGCTAATGTCTCTAAAATAGGCTTCACGGTCACTGCTATCAGCCATAAATTCATTAAATACTTCTTCGGTTGTTACCGTGCAAGAAATGGCGGCGTAACTAGAGGCAACACCTTTGGCTAGCGTGACAATGTCGGGCTTAATGCCATAGTGTTGGTAACCAAACCATTCGCCGGTTCTGCCTAGGCCACAAACCACTTCGTCGATGTGCAGCAGTACGTCATATTTCTTACAAATCTCCATGATGGTAGGCCAGTAACCTTCGGGTGGTGTAATCACTCCGCCGCCTGCGGTAATGGGCTCTAAGATCACCGCTCCTACTGTATCTGGCCCTTCTTGCAGAATGACCTTTTCTAACTCTTTAGCCGCTCTCACCCCATAATCACTAACATCGCCAAATTGGCTACGATATTCACAACAATGTGGAAACTCTACAAAGCCCGGCGCAAAGGGGCCGTATTGCTTACGGCGCTCCTCTTGGCCCGTTGCACTTAAAGCAGCGATGGTAGAACCATGATAGTCCCGCTCGCGGTACAAAATTTTGTGTTTCTTTCCGCCATATTTTAGATGAGCGATTTGGCGAACAATTTTAAAGGCTTTTTCATTTGCTTCAGAACCAGAGCTTGCATAATAAACGCGGCTCATACCGGGCATTTTGGCGAGTAGCTTTTCGGCAAATTCAGCTGCTGGAACGGTACCCGCAGTACTGGCAAAAAAGTTAAGCTCTGTAAGTTGTTTGCTCACCGCCTCTGCGATGGAGCTGCGCCCGTAACCAACGTTAACACACCATACTCCGCCCGATGAGGCATCTAAGTAACTGTTACCCTTGGCGTCCCACACTCGTGAGCCTTCGCCTTTTACCATAACCATTGGGTCTTGGCTTTTTAACACACTGTGTTGATTAAGATGATGCCAAACATGCTTACGATCTTGCTCAATTACCGCCGTATTTTCTATCGACATGCCTCTACTCCCTTAAGCTAATTCAATATTGCAAAGCATGCTTACGACATTAACTCAGGGTAAAACGGGTGCTTAGGACCAGCAATTCAAATCCATGGAGCCAGATAAACTAGAGGGCAAAACTCAGTGCAAAGTGGCGCTATATATACTGCTAATTGGCCCTATAGCCTTAATGTAACAGCCTGCCATATTAGCCATTTACTCGGGTTTAAGAGATAACTAAATGCTTGATAACATGGCCGTAATGGTACCCATAGTGATGTTGGCGGCCTTGGTAAGAGGCTTTAGTGGTTTTGGTTTTGCTGCCATTGCGGTGATTGGCATGAACCTGTTTTTTACGCCGCAGCAAAGTGTGCCAGTTATCTTAAGCTTGGATTTACTGTGTAGCGTAAACCTATGGAAACAAGCCCGCCAACAAGCCAACTACCCAATACTCAAAAAGTTAATTGCGGGCTCCTTAATAGGTATTCCCTTAGGTCTAGGACTACTCCTTTTGTTGCCAGCAGAATTGCTCAAGCTAGCGATATGCTTGTTCATATTGCTGTTTTCTTTATTCCTCGCCTGCAATATGCGCCTACCTCACATGGATAAACCTTTAGCCCCAGGGCTATTTGGCTTTCTCTCAGGAGCTGGCACAGCGAGTGCTTCGGTAGGTGGCCCAATGGTAGTCGCTTACATGCTTTCTAGCCCGCTCAACCCGCAGCAACAACGTGCCACCATGATCTTATTTTTTATCGTGAGTGAATTGCTATCGGTGGGCGGATTGCTAGCAACTGGAATTTTTAGCTGGCAGTCTTTGAGCCATATAGCCATTCTACTTATTCCCACTATGTTAGCGGTGCGCTTAGGCCAATACTTGTTTAATCGTTGGCCGCCACGTTCATTTAAGCACATAGCCTTACCCGTGATGATTACTGCGGCGTTGCTGGGAATCAACGCTTCATTAGATAGGGTTTATTAATTGAATGAATTGTAAACTCCATTACCTCTTCCGCAGCTATAACCCGAACCATCTTAAAAAGTAAAGCTACCAATTTCCTATCAGAAGCTATATTTCACTCTCCAATGTCCATCCGCGAAAATGCCGGTTAATATAAACATCGCTATTTATTGGAGCTTATATTGTGGGAAATGAAAACGAAGATCCTGATAGTTGGTTTGATCTAAGCCAAGCGAAGAGCTTGGATAGCTTTCACAAAGTGTTTGTTAATGGCTGGGACTACCTATTGGTATCTCCACAATTTCTTATAGATGAAGATAACTGCTTTCAAGGCATAGAGGTATTAAGCACATTAGATAAGAGTAATGCAGAAGATGAGCTCCACTTTCACTTAACTATGTTTGCAGACTTTGAAGAACCTAATTGGACAGAGCAATATTCAGCCAAAAGCTTGATGCTTTCTGATAAGGAGCAATGGCAATTGGCTTACGCTGGTATGTTTTTTTACCCTACTCAAAAAGATTGGTGTGCGATATACATTGACGTTGAGTGTCAAGATGTAGTGGTACTAGGAGCGAAGAAACAGCTAATTAAAAGAATCCAAGAGACATTTCCCCCAAGCAGTATCTTAAAAATTGAGTATATAAAGCAGCTTTTTAACAGACGCTATGAAAAACAAGAATCTTGAAGATTGTCTAATATATACCGACTAAAAAAGCCCGACATTAGCCGGGCAAACAACATGCAAAGGTAGAACTTGTTGCGCTTAGTTGCATCCTTTCCAAGGTACCAATTTGCTTTCTAAGAACCGCATAAACAAATCAAAGCAATAAGCGATTATGCCTATCACCACGATGCCGGCAATAACCACATCGGTAACCAAAAATTCAGACGCATTTAGCACCATAAATCCTATGCCTCGCTCCGCGGCCACCATTTCTGCGGCTACCAGGGTTGTCCAGCCAAAGCCAATAGCAATGCGCATACCGGTTAATACGTCGGGCAACGCACCTTTGGTAATTACTTGAGAGACCACCTGCCAGCGACTTGCTCCCATTGAATAAGCTACTTGAATTTGCTCAATCCGCACCGAGCTCACTCCCGCACGGGCACTCAATACAATTGGCGCCAGCATGGCTAGAAAGATTAAAGTCACTTTGCTTTCTTCATCAATACCCAGCCAAATAATCACTAATGGCAGGTAGGCTAAAGGAGGCAGCGGGCGATAAAATTCGATTATAGGGTCAAATATGCCACGCATCACTCTGCTACAGCCAATAGCGATACCAAGCGGGATACCAATTACACAGGCCAAAACAAACGCACCAAAAATGCGGCCTAAACTTGCACCAAGGTGTTCAAACAAGGTTGCACCAGCAAAGCCATCAATAAAAATGTCCCAAAGGCGAGCTAGCACATCAAAAGGCGATGGTAAGAACATCGGTTTAATCATGCCAGCTTCGGTTACCAGTGCCCATAAACCCAAGAAAAATATGGTAGAGCACAGTGCAATTAGTTTGCTATCTCCAGCACCAGGCGTACCAAAATATTCACCACTTTGAACGGCTTTTTGCGCGGTTAGTTGTTTGGTGGTACTAACAACTTTTTTAGCAAAAGGAGTCAGCTCTTTTTTATGTGCTGTCGCGCTAACAGCCTTCTCATCGGGGCTAATGGGCGGAGTTAGAGATGAGGCACTCATGGTATTGGTCGTCATAATTGGTCCTTAGGCTGCCGCCGCTTCGTCGCCATGAATAATTGCTAACACTTGCTCGCGCATGGCAATAAAGGCTTCACTCGATTTCACTTTTCTAGCGTCTCGGCAGTCTAAAAACTGCTGGTTAAAATCAATCTTAAATTCATGCGTTATCCGCCCTGGTCGCGGCGACATCACAATAAGGCGAGTAGCTAACAACAAGGCTTCATCCACACTGTGGGTGATAAAAAACATCATTTTGTTGGTTTCGCGCCATACATCCAGCAAGAGTTCTTGCAGGGATTCACGAGTAAGCGCATCCAAGGCACCTAAGGGTTCATCAAGTAACAGCATTTCAGGGTTGTTAGTAAGCGCTCGGGCAATACCAACCCGCTGCTGCATACCACCAGATAATTGGTACACCTTGTGTTGGTGAAAATCTTCAAGGCCCACCAGTTTTAAGTAACTGGCCGCGCGCTCTCGGCGCTCTTGTTTGTCTACACCTTGCAGCTTTAAGCCAAACTCGGTGTTTTCGATTACGTTTAACCACGGCAGTAGCGCATGTTTTTGGAACACCACGCCGCGATCGGCACCAGGGCCAACAATTTCATCGCCAATATCTAAACCACAAGCTACTCTGGGATAACCCTCAATAGGGCTAGAGCCTAAAGTGAGATACCCTTTGGTGGGCGCGATAAACCCGGCAATCAAGTTTAATAATGTGGTTTTTCCGCATCCTGAAGCACCTAAGGCAACCACAAAATCGCCTTGTTCAATGTTCAAGTTCACCTCAGATAAGGCGGTGACTGGGTCACCACCTTGAGCTGCAGGATAGACTACCGATACGTCATGAATTTCGAGAGTATTCATTGTTAAGTCTCCTGGTTTAGGCTGTTAGCCAGTTACATTTCTGCGGCTGCCGCTGCATAAGCAGGGTTAACAAACTTGCTGTAATCTGGCATTAAGTCGTTGATCTTCTTCTGCTCTTTTAAGAACTCTGAAGTGGATTTAAGTGATTGGCTGGCTCCGCCTTCTGCGCCACAACCTAACCAGCTGCAAGATAGTTGCGTAGTTACATCGGGGAACTCATAAAGGTCGAGCACCTCAGCTACGGTGTTTACGTCGCCGCCACTCACTTTAGCAATAGACTGGGCAATTGGGTTGCTAGCATCAAAGCTTGCTTTGTTGCTGCGGTAGTCTTCGTCTAAATCAATCACTACTTTAAGCATTTTGCTCACAAAATCAGGGTTAGCAGCTGCAAATTCTTTGTTCGCAACTAAGCCATCAAAAGTAGGTTTACCCCAAGCGCTTAGGGTGGCCGAAGTGATCAGCACCTTGCCACTTTGCTTAATTTTGCCCAGTGCAGGATCCCAAATAAACGCGCCGTCGATGTCTCCACGCTGCCATGCTGCGGCTATAGAATTAGGCTGCATGTTGATTAAGCGAACGTCTTTCTCGGTTAAGCCAAATTGCTCAAGTGCAAATAAGGCATGGAAGTGCGTAGTGGATACAAACGGTACCGCGATGCGCTTTCCTTTTAAGTCGGCTGGAGAACTGATCCCCGAGCCATCACGCACTACCAGTGCTTCTGCATCGGCGATATTTTCTAGAATCCATACCAATTCGATGTCTACGCCGCGGCTTACCGCACTGGCAATTGGGCTAGAGCCCGCCGAGGCTAAATCTAAAGCGCCAGAGGCCATCGCAGTCATCGCTTTAGCGCCAGAATCAAAGCGACGCCATTTGATAGTGTAGCCGGTCTCTTTTTCTACCAATTTCTCGTTAATGGCGTGCTTCCATGGATTGAACATTCCTTGGTATCCAATGGTGACCTCTTTTGCGGTAACCGCCGTGCTAATCATTAGTCCCGCCAAAGCTGCTATCGCAGTTTTCATCTTCAATTGTTTCATCGTTAACTCCTTGTTGAACCCGACACTTAGCGTGTTGTTTTAAGTTACTGCGTGCGAAAAACGAGCTATAGGGCCAATTTTTTTGAATTGCTGGTCCAGCGCAAAGCAACAAATAAAAAGCCATGTTGGCTAATAAATTGCTATTTCCAAACATGGGGAATGGAAGATATGCAAAATCTTCACCTACTTTTTGTAAGGATATGGGCATGAATGACTGCATGATGAATATTGAGTTACAAGCAGGTAGAGGCTTACAACAACAGATTAGAGAAAAGTTAGTAGAGCTGATTCAGCACGACTACTTTGGTACAAGGGCCCTGCCCTCCAGCCGCAAAATGGCGCAACTGCTTAAAGTGTCGCGTAACACAGTGGTATTGGTTTACGAAAGCATGGTGGACGATGGTTACTTAATTGCCAGAGAACGCAGCGGTTTTTTTGTAAACCCTGAATTGGACCAAGAACCAACTCTCAAATTGGTGCAAACTCGCCCTCATCTGGACCAAAACCAGCCAAATTGGCCCCATCGCTTACGCAGCGCCCCGGCATCATTTAGCACCTTAAACAAAGATAAAGATTGGATAAATTATGCTTATCCTTTCATTTATGGCCAAATTGAGCCAAGCCATTTCCCCATTTATCAATGGCGAGAATGTTCTCGCATCGCCCAAAACCGCAATAGTGTGCATCATTGGATCGAAGATTATGTTGATGTAGATGATCCAGAATTGGTCACGCAAATTCGCCAGCAGATTTTGTCTAAACGCGGCATTACAGCCAGTAACGACGAAGTGCTAATTACCATGGGTACCCAAAATTCTTTGTACCTACTGGCTTCTTTGCTCGCAGGACAGGGAGTAAAAGTAGGGGTAGAAAACCCCGGCTATGCAGACTTAAGGCACATATTCACCCAATGTGGTTCTAAACCAGAGCCATTAGAGCTTGATGAGCAAGGTCTAATACTTGGCCAGCAACTTAGCGACTGTGACTATGTGTGCGTGACGCCAAGCCACCAATACCCAACTACCGTAACCATGCCTATTGAGAGACGTAAACAATTGCTCGAACAAGCCGCTACGGACGACTTTGTATTGATAGAAGACGACTATGAAAGCGAAGTTAATTTTCATGAGCAGCCATTGCCCGCACTAAAAAGTATTGACCAACATGGCCGTGTAATTTACATCGGAAGCCTGTCCAAATCGCTATCACCAGGTTTACGCATTGGGTATTTGGTAGCAAACAAGCAGCTAATTGCCGAGCTACGCGCACTGCGTCGACTTATTTACCGCCACCCTCCAGCCAACAACCAACGCACCGCAGCGCTGTTTATTGCTCAAGGTTATTACGATAGTCATGTTCGTAGAATGCGCCATGTGTATGAACAAAAATGGCTACTCATGCAACAAGGTTTACAGCGCCACCTTCATCAATGCGTGATTAACGCAACGCCAGGTAGTTTTTGTTTTTGGATAGAACTGCCTAAGCATGTATGCAGTAGTGAACTGGTGACGCAAGCGGCTAAACAAGGAATATTAGTAGAATCGGGGGATACTTTGTTTGCCGAACAACAAGCTCCCAAAAACTACATCCGCTTGGGGTTCTCGGCGATTGCAGAAGAAAAGATAAATGCCGGACTCGCCCTATTAGGTAACTTAGTTAGCCAACTCTCACAGCATAGTCCTAGCGAAGCCTTACACGCCTAAACCAATAATACTGAGCAACAAAGCGCTCTAGTGCCGATATTCTTCAGCGCTAGGGCCGCTGCGTACGCTTAGCTAAAACCCCAAACTTAATCTGGTCCCTTCGGTTCATATTTCTGGCACTACTCGCCCACAACCTCCCTTGGTTAATCTAATTTCATTCCGCTGTTAGAGGCAATGACTCTAACCAGCCGTCAATAAATTTAGTTGGTTTAACAAGGAGTTATTTATGAGCAATTGCGTATTCATTACTGGCGCTACATCGGGGTTTGGCCTTGCCAGTGCTAAGTTGTTTGCTCAGCACGGTTACAAACTCATTTTAACCGGTAGGCGCATAGAGCGTTTAGCCCAACTGGCTGATGAGCTAGGCCAACAATGCCAAGTGCATTATGCCAGCCTTGATGTGCGCGATAGCCAACAAGTAGCCCAGTTAGTAGCAGCATTGCCAGAAGACTTTAAACAAGTAACAGCGCTAATTAACAATGCCGGATTAGCCCTAGGCACCGACCCTTGTGATAAGGCCAGCCTTGCTGATTGGCACACCATGATTGATACCAATGTCACCGGGCTGGTTAATGTTACCCATGCCTTATTGCCCATTCTTACTCAGCAAACGGTTGCTTCGGTAGTGAACTTGGCCTCGATTGCCTCTAATTGGCCTTACCCCGGCAGTCATGTATATGGCGCCTCAAAGGCCTTTGTCGCCCAGTTCTCTAGAAATCTGCGCTGTGACTTAGTGGGTAGCGGCGTGCGGGTTACCAGCTTAGAGCCTGGTTTATCAGAGAGTGAATTTAGCTTGGTGCGCTTTGGCGGTGACCAAGAAAAATATCAGCAGCTTTACGGCAATAGCAATGCCCTGCAACCAGAAGACATTGCCAACATTATTTATTGGTTAGTAGAGCAACCTGCTCATATCAACATCAATAGCTTAGAAGTCATGCCCAGCTCGCAAGCTTGGAACAATTTCAATGTTGTTAAACAAGCTAACTAATTACTTTTTCAATTAAAACTTAAATCGCTAGGAGATTATTATGATTATTGGCGTACCTTCAGAAATCAAAAACCATGAATATCGCGTTGGCTTAGTGCCAGCCTCAGTTCAAGAGCTTACCGCCCGCGGCCATAAAGTTAACATTCAAGCTGGTGCCGGTTTAGGCATTAATATCGACGATGCCGCCTACCAAAAAGCTGGCGCAAACATTGTTGGCAGCGCACAAGACGTGTTTGCTGGCAGCGAGATGATCGTAAAAGTAAAAGAGCCTTTGGCTCAAGAACGCGCAATGCTAAAAGAAGACCAACTACTATTCACTTATTTACATCTCGCACCTGATGTCCCGCAAACAGATGATCTGATTGACAGCGGCGCAGTCTGTGTTGCCTATGAAACAGTCACCTCTAATACCGGGGCATTGCCGCTATTAGCGCCTATGTCTGAAGTTGCAGGCCGTATGGCAATTCAAGCTGGCGCTCATTGTTTAGAAAAATCTAACCTTGGACGTGGCATGCTGCTAGGTGGTGTAAGTGGTGTAGAGCCAGCAAAAGTAGTAATTATTGGCGGCGGCGTAGTAGGCCGAAATGCTGCCCAAATGGCGGTGGGCATGTACGCTGACGTAGCCGTGTTAGACAATAACATTGATACGCTACGCCAAATTGACGCTCAGTTTTCTGGCCGCGTTAAAACAGTATTCTCTAACCAATACAATCTAGAAAAATACGTTGCTGATGCCGACTTAGTGATTGGCGGCGTATTAATTCCAGGTGCTGCAGCTCCCAAGTTAGTCACTAGAGCAATGATCAGCGGTATGAAGCCTGGAAGTGCCATTGTTGACGTAGCCATTGACCAAGGCGGCTGTTTTGAAACATCGGTAGCAACCACTCACGCAGAACCCACCTTCATTGTTGATGACGTAGTACACTATTGTGTTGCCAACATGCCGGGCGCAGTCGCGCGAACCTCAACATTTGCCCTCAATAACGCCACCTTACCTTTTGTATTGCAGCTCGCAAATCAAGGTTACAAACAGGCATTATTAGCTAACCCACACTTGTTAAATGGCTTAAATGTAATTCATGGCAAACTCACCAACCAAAGTGTTGGCGAGAGCCAAGCAAAACAATACATCGAAGCACTAAGTGCAATTAAAGCCGCGTAAAGAAAGCGACTAGCTAACTCAGGTTAGCTAGTCTTGGTCCTCGGGAATATCTCTCACGTATTTAGCCGGTACGCCGGCTACAACTGTATTAGCCGCCACATCTTTGTTAACCAAGGCACCAGCGGCAATCACCACGTTATCACCAATGCTTACGCCAGGTAAAATATTCGCGCCCATACCAATCCACACGCGATCTCCAATGGTTACAGGTAAAGCTCGCTCTAAACCCTCGGTGCGCTGCTTAACGTTTAATGGGTGAGTCGCAGTAGAAATATTCACAGCAGGAGCCAGCATCACGTCATCACCGATGGTGACAGGCGCACCATCAAGAATCACGCAGTTATGGTTAGCGTAAAAATTCTTACCGGTGGTGATGTTATAGCCGTAGTCACAGAAAAAATCTGGCTCTATCCAAGGATCGAGACTGTTTGGTAACAGCTCGGCTAAAACCTCAGCGCGTAAGTCTTCTTCGGGGTGTAACAAATTGAGTTCGTAACATAGAGACTTAGCTTGGTTACGCTCTTCAACCAACTCTCCGTCAAAGGCCAAATACAACTCTCCAGCTAACATCTTTTCTTTTTCTGTCATGCTTACCTCTTCGAGAAACTGGCCGCCACTAGGACAAAACTGCAGCGAAATGTTTTATTTTCAGTAAGTTATTCTACAGGTTTAATCACTACTTTATCTCCGACTTGGATTGCATTTTTGGCAAACCAGCCTTGATTCATCTCCCAAGCGTACATCACTTGAAAGCGCGATTTAGTTAGTTTGTCATCATTCGCCTGCATCTGAGTGATTTCGCTAATAGAGCCATCTTTGCGGATAAAAGCGACATCTAAAGGAATCAAAGTATTTTTCATCCACATTTGAGCTTGTTTGCTGCGCTGAAAGTTAAACAACATACCGCAATCGTTACACAAGTTCAGACGATGCATTAAACCCAAAGCGCGTTGTTGGTCACTGTAGGCATATTCCACCGTGTAGTGCTGTTGATTTACCTCCACCGCTACCGCTGGAAATTCCTCACTTGGCGTTGCAGCCCCCACATTTTTTGTGACGAACAGTAAAACTAATAGGGCGTATTTATAAACGGATACATTCAAAGTTACAGGATTCCCAGATGACTAAAACGGCGCTCAGTAAAACCGTGTCAGATACACAACTCTCTAAGCAAGCCTTCACTTTACCTTGCTTAAACGCAAATCAACGAAAAAAAGTGCAATAATTTTAGCCAAATGAGCAATGAACAATCTGCTGCATATGCAAAATTTATCACCACTCAAAACAAATAAAACAGAACATAAAACCAACCAAAAAAGAAAAGACAGATTAAGAAACCTTAAATTGTTTATTAAACGTACCACAGGCAGAACAATTAGCAGCCAAAGTGGACTTGAATCACATTTTATCCTGTGATACTTGTTAGCCAATGCTTTAGGAAAGTTTTAAATATGTCTCTTTCAGTTGCTCTAATTATTAGCGTCGTCCTTGTGGTGATTATTCTATCACCTCGCGGGGATGCGTTGTTGTAACTGAAACAAGCACACAACATCAAACCCCCGCGCTGCAAAGCTCGGGGGTTTTTTGTTAACGGTGGAAAGGAAGTAGTAATGAATGGTGCGCAACAAATTGTAGCGACTCTGAAACAACAGGGCGTTGAACAAGTATTTGGTTATCCTGGCGGGGCAATTATGCCTTTATACGACGCTCTCTACGACGGTGGTGTAAAGCACATGCTTACTCGCCACGAGCAAGGTGCGGCAATGGCAGCGGTGGGTTATGCCCGCGCAGGGTCAACTTCGGGCATTAAAGTTGGTGTGTGTATCGCCACTTCTGGACCTGGCGCAACCAACCTAGTCACTGGCCTTGCCGAAGCGCAGCTAGACTCCATTCCACTTATCGCGATTACTGGGCAAGTAGCCCAGCCAGTAATCGGCACCGACGCCTTCCAAGAAGTAGACGTATTAGGCATGTCGTTATCAGTCACCAAACATAGCTTTATGGTGACCGACGTTAAAGAGCTTAAACGCACCATAGAACAAGCTTTTGAGATTGCCACCAGCGGCCGCCCAGGCCCAGTGCTTATAGATGTGCCTAAAGATGTGCAATTAGCCGAAGTTGAAGAAAGCCTCGCTTACTTGGCTGCTGCCAGCGCTCCTGTAGAACCGGCTGCAGAATTAGTTAGCCAAGCGAAACAACTCATCGCCAGCGCTAAACAACCTATTGTATATGTGGGCGGTGGTGTAGGCATGGCCAATGCTGTTACTGAGTTACGTGAGTTTTTAAATTACAGCAAAATCCCAAGTGTGAGCACGCTAAAAGGGATTGGAGCGATCACCGAAGAACAACCTTACTATTTAGGCATGTTAGGTATGCACGGCACTAAAGCAGCCAACCTAAGTGTTCAAGAAACGGACCTATTAGTGGTGATTGGCGCGCGCTTTGATGACCGCGTTACCGGCAAGCTTGATGAATTTGCACCAAATGCCAAAGTGGTCCACCTAGATGCTGATGCCAGCGAATTTGGTAAACGCCGCACCCCAGATGTTGCACTAGACAGCGACTTAAAGCTAACCCTACCTAAGCTGCATTGCCAAACCGAGATTGATATCTGGCAAGAAAAAGTGGCACAACGCAAACATGATTTTGCTTGGCGTTATGATCACCCAGGCGGGCATATTTTTGCGCCAGCTATGCTTAGCGACTTAAGCAAGATGGTGGATAAAAACACCGTGGTAGCTTGTGATGTTGGCCAACACCAAATGTGGGTAGCCCAACATATGCAGTTTGATGGCCCAGAGAATCATTTATCAAGTGCAGGCCTAGGCACTATGGGCTTTGGTTTACCCGCAGCCATTGGCGCGCAGTTTGCTCGCCCTAACGACACCGTAATTAACGTCTCTGGTGATGGTTCATTCATGATGAATGTACAAGAACTCACCACCATTAAACGCGCTAAGCTGCCGGTAAAAATGCTGTTAATCGACAATAACCGCTTAGGCATGGTTCGCCAGTGGCAAAACTTGTTTTTTGATGGCCGCTTTAGTGAAACGATTCTTGATGACAACCCCGACTTTGTAAAAATGGCCTCGGCTTTTGATATTCCCGGCGAAACCATTAGCAACAAAGTTGATGTACACGCAGCCTTGCAACGGATGCTAGATAGCAAAGGCCCTTACCTACTGCATGTATTAATTGATGCTGAAGAAAACGTATGGCCATTAGTGCCACCCGGTGTGGCCAACGACAAAATGATGGAGGACTGCTAATGCAACATTCACTAACCATTTCTACTCGCCAGCAAGCAGATGTACTAGAACGCGTATTACGAGTGACACGTCACCGCGGTTTTTTAGTACAATCTATGCAAATTGAGCAGTTCAATGACCAAGAGCAGTCTGGATACCGCATTGAACTTAGTGTGACGAGCGAGCGTCCAATAGAGCACCTTACTAATCAATTAGTGAAATTGTTTGACGTTGAGCAAGTGCAATTAACCCAATTACAAGCAGTGGCTTCACCAAAAGCGGCCATTGCCTAAAACAAATAGCAAACACAGATTAACGGAGTAAACCGCAATGCCTAAACTGCGAAGTGCCACCACCACCGAAGGCCGTAATATGGCTGGAGCGCGCGCCCTTTGGCGAGCAACAGGAACCAAAGAAGAAGATTTTGGCAAGCCAATTATCGCAGTGGTGAACTCATTCACCCAATTTGTACCGGGCCACGTTCATCTAAAAGATCTTGGTCAATTGGTTGCACGCTCGATTGAAGACGCAGGCGGTGTTGCTAAAGAATTTAATACCATCGCTGTAGATGATGGTATTGCCATGGGCCACGGCGGCATGCTTTACAGCCTACCTTCACGCGACCTAATTGCAGACTCCGTTGAGTACATGGTAAACGCCCACTGTGCCGACGCCATGGTGTGTATTTCTAACTGTGACAAAATCACCCCGGGAATGCTAATGGCGTCGATGCGCTTAAACATTCCAGTTATCTTTGTTTCTGGCGGCCCAATGGAAGCCGGTAAAACCAAACTTAGCGACCAAATCATTAAGCTCGACTTAGTTGACGCGATGGTAATGGGTGCCGACAAAAACGTATCCGATGAAGACAGCGACAAAGTAGAACGTAGTGCCTGCCCAACCTGTGGGTCTTGTTCTGGTATGTTTACCGCAAACTCAATGAACTGTTTAACCGAAGCGCTAGGTTTAGCCCAGCCAGGTAATGGTTCAATGCTAGCGACTCACGCGGACCGTGAAAAACTGTTTGTAAATGCCGGTAAGCGCATTGTTGATTTGTGTAACCGTTACTACCAGCAAGACGACGAAAGTGTATTGCCGCGCTCTATCGCGACACACAAATCCTTTGAAAACGCCATGACCCTAGATATCGCCATGGGGGGTTCTACTAATACCGTATTACACCTTTTGGCAGCAGCCCAGGAAGCTGGCGTAGATTACAACATGGACCACATGGATGAGCTTTCTCGTAAGGTTCCTCAACTATGTAAAGTGGCGCCATCTACCAACAAATACCACATGGAAGATGTACACCGCGCAGGCGGTATTATGGGTATTTTGGGTGAATTAGACCGCGCAGGTTTACTAAACCGTAACGAACCGAATGTAATGGGCGAAACCTTGGCCGATACCTTAGCCAAGTGGGACATCATGCAAACCCAAGATCAAGCAGTAAAAGAGTTTTACCGTGCTGGTCCTGCAGGCATTCGCACCACTAAAGCCTTTAGCCAAGATTGCCGCTGGGATGACTTAGACGACGACCGCGCCGAAGGTTGTATTCGCAGTTTAGAAAACGCCTTTAGTTTAGAAGGTGGCCTTGCAGTACTAAAAGGTAACCTAGCGCAAGACGGCTGTATTGTTAAAACTGCCGGCGTAGACGACGATAACCTAGTGTTTAAAGGCCCTGCCCGTATTTTTGAAAGCCAAGACGACGCAGTTGCCGGCATTTTAGACGGCACCGTACAAGCTGGCGAAGTAGTATTAATTCGCTACGAAGGCCCTAAAGGCGGCCCAGGCATGCAAGAAATGCTTTACCCAACCTCTTACTTAAAATCGATGGGGCTAGGTAAGAAATGTGCCTTGATTACCGATGGCCGCTTCTCTGGCGGTACATCTGGTTTATCCATTGGCCATATTTCACCAGAAGCTGCGAGCGGCGGTGTGGTTGGCTTAGTTGAGCAAGGCGATATTATTGATATCAACATTCCTCAGCGTAGCATTGTGTTAGAAGTGAGTGATGAAGAACTAGCTAAACGCCGCGCCGCCATGGAAGCCAAAGGCAGCGATGCTTGGAGCCCAATTGGTCGAGTACGTGAAGTAAGCACCTCGCTGAAAATGTACGCCCACTTCGCCACCAGCGCCGACAAAGGTGCGGTACGCGATAAAAGCAAGCTAGATTAAACCGCGCGTCTTGCTTGAATAAACAGCCCGGTTCGCCGGGCTTATTTTTTTATGTTGTCGCCAACATGTATAGGTAATTTATGATGCAACACTTGCCTAGTGCTAACGAATATCTTCGCCGTATATTGCTTTCGCCAGTCTACGAAATAGCCCAAGTTACCCCACTACAGGGTATGCCTAAGCTGTCGCAGCGCAGTGGCAATAATATTTTGCTGAAACGCGAAGACCGACAAAGTGTGCATTCGTTTAAATTACGCGGCGCCTACAACAAAATTGCTCAACTAAATCAGCAACAGCGTGAGCGCGGAGTAGTTGCAGCATCGGCTGGCAATCACGCGCAAGGCGTGGCTATGTCGGCACAGCGACTTAACATTGCCGCGGTGATTGTAATGCCCACCACCACTCCCGATATTAAAGTGGATTCGGTACGCGCCATGGGCGCTGATGTGCGTTTGGTGGGCGATAGCTTTGATGAAGCCTACCAATACTGCAAACAACTGGTTGAAGAACACGGTTACACATTGATCCCTCCTTTCGATGATGTAGACGTGATTGCCGGCCAAGGCACCATCGGCAAAGAGCTACTTGAACAAGACATGCACCTAAATGCGGTATTTGTGCCGGTAGGTGGTGGTGGTATTGCCGCTGGTGTGGCGGTATACATTAAACAGCTAATGCCCCATGTGAAAGTGATAGGCGTAGAAGCCGAAGATTCCGCTTGTTTAAAAGCCGCCTTAGCTGCTGGGAAACCCACTCCCTTAGAACGCGTTGGTTTATTTGCCGACGGCGTAGCGGTTAAATTAATTGGCAGCGAAACCTTTCGCCTGTGCCAGCAATACCTCGACGATGTGATTACCGTAAACTCCGATGAAATATGCGCGGCAGTAAAAGACATTTTTGAAGATACCCGCGCCATTTCTGAGCCTTCTGGTGCACTGGCTCTGGCTGGCTTAAAAGCCTACGCTCAGCAGCACAAACTAGAAGGTGAGCGCTTAGCTGCTGTGCTATCTGGCGCTAACATGAACTTTCATAACCTGCGTTATGTGTCTGAGCGCACCGAGCTTGGTGAGAAAAAAGAAGCAGTATTAGCGGTACGCATTCCAGAGCGCCAAGGCGCTTATTTAGAGTTTGTTGAACACTTGGGCGGGCGAGTCATCACCGAGTTCAACTATCGTTATGCCAGCGAGCAACAAGCCAGCATATTTGTTGGCATTAAGGTGAGCAATAGCGATAAGGAGCTACCAGCGCTGTTAGATAAGCTTGATAGCAGCGGTTATCAAGTGGCCAACTTAAGTGACGATGAGCTTGCTAAGCAACACGTGCGTTATATGGTTGGTGGTCGACCTGGCACCCAACTCAATGAGAAGCTCTACAGTTTTGAGTTCCCAGAACAACCTGGCGCACTGCTTAAGTTTTTGCGCACCCTTGGCCCCCATTGGAATATAACCTTGTTCCATTACCGCAACCATGGTTCAGCCTATGGTCGGGTATTAGCCGGGTTTGAATTACAAGAAAGCGACCAACAAGCCTTTAGTAAACACTTAGAGCAGTTAGGCTTTGATTATCGTGACGAAAGCGATAACACCGCTTATCAATTCTTCCTAGCACACGACTGAGCATAGACTTAATAGCTCATTAATCACTAAATATTGAACTAAGTTATCCAGCCATAAGCATTACTACAGAAGGTTTGCTAAAAACTTTGTTTTTCAGCAAACCACTGGAGACTCTAGTTTATGGCTAAATCATCTACTGCAATCGCCGCACTTATCACGCTTGCTAGTTTTAACCTTTCTGCCGACACCCTCACGTTAAACAATGGCAGCATTCTAGAAGGCACACTGCTGCAGCGAAATAGCCAAGAACTTCAGTTTGAAGTGGCTGGCAATACCATGACCTTTAACACCGCCGATGTGAAAGATCTGCAGCTTTCCTTTGCCAATACTCATACTGACATTAAAACCGATACCAGCTCAGCCGAAACCACTCAGGCTGTTAGCAGCATTCCTGCCGGCACCCCGCTGATGATCAGCTTAGACAGTGCAATTAGCACCCGTGAACATGCCTCTGGCCATCGCTTTAGTGCAAGCTTAGAAAGTGACTTAGCAATTAACGGCCAGCTTATCGCCAAAGCTGGTAGCCCCGTTTATGGCAAAGTATTGCAGAGTGAACAAGCAGGTCGTTTGGCCGGAAAATCTAGCCTAACAATTGCCTTAACCGACATCACCGTTAATGGCCAACGCGTTGCCATTCAAACCAATGCTTTTAATGGCTTAGGTGATGCCCAAGGTAAAAACACCGTGAAAAAAGCCGCTGGCGGTGCAGCCATTGGTGGGTTAATTAATGGTAGTGATGGCGCAAAAGACGGTGCCAAAGTAGGGGCTGGTTTAGCCATCATTACTCGCGGCGGTGCGGTACAAATTCCAGCCAATACCTTGCTAGAATTTCAAACCAGCGCACAGGTAAATATTTAAACCCTGAATAACTGGGTAGAAACACTAATCTGCCCAGTTAAACTTGGTTTCATCAACGCCTTGTTGAGCTTCTTTTAGTCTCTCTTTACGGGCTAGCTCTTCTTCTCGGGCGGCATCTATTTCTTGCATAATAGCTGCAATATCGGCCACGGTATCTTGTTCTACAAACTTGCCGCTAAGCTCGGTGTCGGCTGTCAGCTCACCTTTCTCAAACAAACTCCACATCTCTTTGGCGTATTCAGTATTGGCCAAGGCTGGCGCGAATTGGCTGTAGTAGTCGCGCATGTTGTTAATGTCTCGAGTCAGCATCCATTCAGCATTGTTGTTGGCGGCGGCATCTACTGCTTGGGGCAAGTCAATAATCACGGGGCCATAGGCGTCCACCAACACATTAAACTCCGACAAATCGCCATGAATAAGCCCCACACATAACATCTTCACGATGTAAGAGATGACTAGCTGATGATCTTCAAGCGCTTGTTCCTCACTCATCATCACGTCGTTTAAGCGCGGTGCCACGTAGCCTTCATCATCGGTGACAAGCTCCATAAGCAATACGCCATCAAAACAGCCATAGGGCTCTGGCACTCTCACCCCAGCAGCCGCGAGCTTATACAAAGCATCTACTTCGGCGCTTTGCCACACTTTTTCTTGTTGCTCACGACCAAAGCCCGAGCCTTTTTCCATCGCCCGAGCCCTGCGGCTATTGCGAACTTTACGCCCTTCGCGATACACCACCGCTTGCTTAAAGCTGCGCTGGCTAGCCTCTTTATATACTTTTGCGCAGCGGATCTCGTCGCCACAACGCACTACGTAAACCGACGCTTCTTTGCCGCTCATTAGCTGGCTTTTCACTTCATCAACTAAGCCGTCATCAACTAAAGGCTGGATTCTTTTAGGCGTTTTCATTTATCTCATTTATTCAAAATCGATCGTTTATATAGGCATATTTGCCAAGCCACTTAGCAAAACACAAATCAAACTCTATGTTACGAAGAGGCTAGCCATTGCTTCTGCTGTGCTGGCGAATGATAAGACCACGCAACAAAGCGACTCACCTTATTGCCTTGCCCCATCTTTATAGTTTCATATTGACTCACTTTTGCTTGTTTAAGCGCTTGGTATATCGCCCTCAAGTTTGCCTCTTTCGATACTAAGCTGGTAAACCACAACACTTGTTGCGAAAACTGCTGGCTCTCTGCCACCATGTTTTTAATAAAACTCAACTCTCCACCGGGACACCACAACTCATTGCTTTGACCACCAAAGTTTAGCTTTGATTTGTTTTTAGCATTAGCCTTTAGATTAGTTTGTTTTCTTTGGCTGCCCTTTTGGGCATCTGCAGCCGAGCGGTGAAACGGCGGGTTACACATGCTGAGCTCAAAACGCTCGTTCGCTTGCACAATGCCTTTAAATATCGCTTTTTTATCACCTTGTAAACGCAGCGTGATATTTGCCTGTAAATGCGGATTAGCCGCTAGAATACGCTCTGCTGATTGTAAAGATGCTGCTTCGATGTCACTGCCCACAAATGACCAAGCATATTCGCTAACCCCAACCAAAGGGTAAACACAATTCGCTCCCACTCCTACATCAATACAACGCACTGGGCTGTTTTTAGATAGGCTGCCACCTAAAGAATTAGCCAATAAATCGGCCAAGTAATGAATGTAATCGACACGCCCCGGAATGGGCGGACACAAGTTGTGTTTTGGAATTTCCCAGCCTTGCACCCCATAAAAATGCTGTAACAGTGCCTTGTTTAAACAGCGCACCGCTTCTGGGTCAAAAAAATCTACCGAAGCATCTCCATATTGGTTTTGGGCCACAAAGCGTTTTAACTCGGGACATGACGCAATAAGCGCCGGGAAATCGTAACGCTGTCGGTGTTTGTTACGCGGGTGAAGTTGGCTTTTCTCTCCCGGAGAGGTCGTTTTTTTTGCGCGCATTCGCTTGTTGTAACCAATAAGTTCTAGACAAATAGCATTATAAAGCGAAGTGGGGCTAAAGGCTGCATCTCATTGAATAAAGCATTATTGACAAAAGTGTGACTTAAATAAGTGATATATAAATCAATATAATAGAAAATATCATAATCAATTAGTACTTAATTGATTATTTATAAAGCTGTGCAAAAAAGGTGGCAATAATCAGATCACCACGGCTAAAGTCGCGCTGCATAAGCTTTGTGTTAAGCAAGTTACAAGGAAAGTAAAATGAACAAACACTTGATAAGCAGTGCGCTGTCGCTTGCGATTTTGGCGAGCTTAAATGGCTGTGACTCTAGCTCTGAAGCTATCACCCCAAAAGAAATCCCCGTTGGAGAAGCCAAAGCTGAAAGCCTTTTGGACATGAGCTCGGTGGCCGTGGACGATCAACCAGCATTAGCCGCAGACTGGTATAAAGGCGCAGTTTTTATGGAGATATTTGTACGCAGTTACAAAGACTCCGATGGCGATGGGATTGGAGACTTTAAAGGTCTTACCTCCCAACTGGATTACATTGCAGACTTAGGCGTTGAAGGCATTTGGTTAATGCCCTTTAGCGAAAGCTCTGATAAAGATCACGGTTACGAGGTAGTAGATTACCGTAGCATCGAGAGCGACTACGGGACCCGAGAAGACTTTGATGAGTTTTTAGCACAAGCCCATGCTCGAGGCATTGGTGTAATTGCCGACTACCTCATCAATCACAGTTCAGGCGACAATCCAGTATTTATCGATTCAGATAACAATGCTGGCGGCAAACGCGATTGGTATATGTGGGAGTCAAGTAATCCTGGCTGGACCAACTGGTCAGGAGACCCTTCTTGGCACCAAGGTACATACGGATACTACTACGGTATCTTCCAATCCAATATGCCTGACTACAACTTTGGAAACCAAGAAGTTGTCGATTTCCACTACAACAACTTACGTTATTGGCTAAATGCTGGCATGGACGGTTTTCGCTTCGATGCCATGACTCACTTAGTTGAAAATGGTCCGAATCAGTGGTCTGGACAACCAGAAAATGCCGCCATTATGTACGGTATTCAACAGTTGGTGATGGAAGACTACAGCAATCGTTTTATGATTTGCGAAGATTCAAGTGATTCTCTAGCTGCCGCACAATCAGATTTTTGTGGCTCAGCGTTTTCGTTTTATTTGAATATGGACATCATGCGCAGCGTTAATGCCGGCTCGACTTCAGGCACATACATAGTGGATTGGCTACAACAGGGCAGGCTTAGTAGCATGGGGCTGCTATTAGCAAACCATGACTATTTCGCTGGTACACGAGTATTTGAGCAGTTTGCTGGAAACGAGGCTAAATACCGCTTAGCCGCTGCTACCTTGCTTACACTACCGGGACAACCTTTTGTTTATTACGGGGAAGAAGTGGGCATGGGCCACACCGCCAATAGTGGTGGTGACTACTTACTGCGAGCACCAATGAGTTGGACTGCAGAAGGCGGGTTTACCACCGGTACACCTTACCGCGCGCATGCCCACAATACAGCGGCTTATAATGCTGCTAGCCAAATGGCAGATAGCAACTCTATCTACCACCATTACAAAACACTGATTCAGTTACGCAAAAACACTCCTGCTTTACGCGAGGGAGATATAGAAGTGCTGCTTGATGGTGAAGTACTGGCTTATAGCCGAAGCCTAGCGGATTCAAATGTATTAGTGGTGCTTAACTACAGTGATAGTGCGCAAACGCCGGTTATTCCAGTTGGACAAGCCTCAACACTGTTAAGCCCATTGGCAAACTTTGGTAGTAACGCTGTGAGCACAACCTCATCTGGCCAACTCAACCTAAGCCTTGCGGCTCAAGAAATTCGTATTTACCAATACTAGCTCCTCCCTTTAGCCAAAGCTCCTTGTTAATGCCAAGGAGCTTTTAAACCATAAACGGCTAATGATTGCTCGCGCGGCTGCAATTACACTTAGCTTATTGCCTGTGTAAATAAGCAATGCGCCAGGGCATGCCTAGGGACATTGTTAATTAGCTTCTTACTGAACACATCACGCTATTGTCTCGCGCAATAGTTTCAGCTAGCCTGAACACTCTAGTGAATTACTCATAAGAAGGATCTTACGATGTCTAGCCCGACCTTAATTACCGCTAAGTTTGAGGATATTCCCGCATTAAGCAAGATGTTCATCGATGCTTATGCTAATAACGAAGCAATGCAAGCAGCGCTTCGCAATGATCAGATGGCCGACTACGCTCACGATAGTTATTGGCGCTTTGCCCTAGGCGAGTGGGGAATGAAACAAGGTACGGTATTTACCACCGCTGAGCGCGAAGGCTGCGTGATTATGGTGCCACCAGGGAAACATCAGCCTGATGTGATGCAAAAAGTGGAAGCCTGGGCAATTGTTGCTCGCATGATGGGCGAAGGCAAGCTTGAGCTAGCTAAAGATATTTCTGAACAAATGCTAAGCGGCCCGCTAAACCAAGATTGCTATTGGTTATGGGGCTTAGGGGTTGCTCCTTCAGCTGGAGGAAAAGGCTTAGCGGGTGCCTTAATTAAGCAGGTCACCGATTTAGCCGATGCCGATAACAAAGCCTGTTACGTAGTAGCCTCTAGCGAAAAAGTAGTGCTTACTTTTGAGCGCCGCGGCTTTAAAGTGCTATCGAAAAGCGAAAACTTTCCTTACTGGTTTATGTTACGTCCAGCCCAGGGTTAAATGGTCGCTATAATGTAAACGCACTGATTCACACAGTGCGTTTGCTTTATCTAGTCAATAAACTCCACCAGCCACTCGCCTCCCTGTTGCACCTTTAGTTCTTGCCCGCCAAATCTTAAAGTGGATCCTTGCTGCCATTGAGAGAGCGCTTTGCCATTAAAGTGTATGCTTTTAATCGCCTTGTTGTTGGGTAAGTTAGCCAACTCGAGCTGATATGTTTTGTTTTCAAGCGCACCGGTGAAGCTGCCTTTGGCGGGTTTGACTTGAATACTTAGCCCGTGCTTAACAGTTTGCACATTAAACAATGTGTGTTGAAACTGCTGCTGTTGATAGGCGATGGTTACACCGTCATCTTCAATTAACTGGCCTTTGGCTTGGCCACTATCATCCAGCACCACCAGCAAATCTACCGTTGCTTCATCCTCAACTTGTCGCGGCACTATATGGCCTGCTTTAACAAACAATGGTAAGCGGTATATTTCATCAATATACAAAGGCTGCTTTAACTGCTCACCGCTACTGTTAAGCATTTGCTTGGTGCGGTAATCAAACCATTGTCCTTTGGGCAGATAAACCGAGCTTTGTTTAGCCTTATCTTTGGCTTCCAAGGCTACCAATAATGCATCGCCAATCAACTTCATCGACCCATTCGTTCTTGCTTGCTGGTCTTCTTGATAAGCATAAACTAAGGGGGCAACAACGGCTTTTCCTTCGCGCCACGCTCTGTGTGCAAGGGTGTAATAGTATGGATTTAAGGCATAACGCTGCTTAACATTAAACAGGTTGCTGGCGGTATCGCCAATTCTATCTGGCGCGGTTTCTTTGCAGTTACACAGGTTTTGGGTGTGCGGCCTTACCGGTAAATCGGTAAATAATGCAGCGGCAAACCATTGAGTATATTGCTCATCCCAAGGGGTACCATGAAAGCCGCCAATGTCTGAACCAAAATAATCGATACCCGACAAACTCATGTGCATTTGCGCATTAAAGTGGCTACGTAAGTTAGCTAAATTAACCCCTATATCGCCCGACCACATCGCCACACCATAAGCTTGGCTGCCAGCAGTACCAGAGCGGCTCATGATGAACGGGCGTTGCTGGCGCTGGTTGCGTTGATAACCTTGATAAATACTGCGACTCCACAACAGGTTATACAAATTATGTACACTTTGGTGGTCATGTTTTAGTTCGCCATCGATATTCACCCCGGCATACCAAGCTTTACGGTGGTAGAGCTCGGGCTCACCTAAATCGGTCCAATGGGCAATCACGCCGTCATCAATTAGTGCTTCACGGCGATAGTCATGCCAAAAGGCTGCTCCTTTCTCACTGGAGAAATCCAGCATGCCGCCCTTACCCCACCATGGATTGTCTTTTATATAAGCGGGCTCCATGCAAGGCGGCGCGCAACTGCGGGCTAATGCGCCTGCGTGAGCAAGTGAATAGTACTCATTAAGCTCACCACCAATATAAGGTTCTTCAATAGCCATTACGCCGATACCGCGCTGCTTTAATTCAGCTATTTTTTGCTGATGATTAGGGAAGTTTTTCTCATCCCAAGTAAGTGAGCCCATTTGAGTATGTTTAGAGTTTTGTTTAATACCGCCAAACCACTGCAGATCGAGCACTACACCCGAAAGCGGAAATTGTGCTTTATGTAAGCTAGCGAGTTTACTGTCTAGTTCTTGCCAATTATCAAAACCGTATTCCGACAACCACAAGCCAAACATAGCCTTTGGCGGAACCGGCGGCTTGCCAGTCAACGTTAAGTAACGAGAGCGTAAATCAGCTAGGTTTTCACCGGCAATCAGAATGATTCGCGCTCGCTTACCCTTGCCTTGGATAGAATATGGCGCTTTTGTGAAATCAAATACCAAGGGCTGAACGTGATCAAAAAACAAGGCTAAGTTTTGTTTGCCCTCGCCCAATAAATACATAATCGGAATTTGGGTATTGCCTACCGCACCCTCACCTTGATACACCATGGCATTGCCCATGCGGTTGCCCGGAATACGCTTGCGCCCTATCCAATCGCCGTCGGCATTGCCTTGAGTATTGTGCTGCTGACCAAGACCGTAAATCTGTTGAATACCGCCTTCACTTAAGCTTAACTTCCAGCGACCACTCTTTAGCGACTCGATACATAAATGACTAAGTGTTTGTTTGGAATGCGCAGCGTCGCTTAAAGATAAACAGCGACCGTTTTGCTCAGGAGAGATTTTATACCAAGGACTGGAAGCGGGGTCGACAATAGCTGATAAAGTCTGGGTCTCGATTTTCGAAGCCGCTAACATTAAGCTTGGCTCAAACTGGCTAAGTGTGGCATCGCCAGCCGAGAGAATAACAGTGTGCTCATCTAACACTTTACTTTGCCAAACTGCTTCTGCAGCCTGAGAAATAGCACTAGTTATCGACAACACAAAAGCAGCAGCTAGTTTCGCCGAAAGGTGTAAGCCCGTCTTCATATTTGTTCCTTCAATAAAGGCCTAATAACTAGCAAACCTTACCAGTAAACAAATTCATTAATAACTAAATTAATCAGCATCTTGTAAAAATGTGACTTAGCAAATTAAGGACTTTAATTACCATCAATAACAGCCTTGACAACCTTCATCACTGACGCCTTCGGCAAGCCAAAACAATTCACACCAAACAGCATAATATTTCAACAGCGAAAAACTAGCAGATTGAATACTCTGCAAATTCACATATCTAGCATCTTTTATAGAGCTTGTTGATAAAAATATAGTTTTACTTTAAGAGCCAAATAAAACACATTCTTCTCTCAAAATAACAGCAATAGCTGTCATAAAAATGTAAAGGATTGAAAGCATTATGAACAAATTCGCAGTACTAGGTAGCACAGCCTTAGTATCGTTAGTGTTAAGCGCTTGCGGTGGAAGTGAAAGCGGCAACGACAATGAAACCCCACCAAGTACAGATCCAGTAAGCGGCACTTTTATTGACGCCGCCGTAGAAGGATTATTCTATAAAGCGGCGCCGAGTGGATTAAGTGGCTACACCAACGCTGAAGGTACCTTTGAGGTTAAGCCCGACGATGTAGTGTCATTTTACTTGGGCGGCGAGAACGGCATGTTCATCGGTAACAGCTCTTATCGTAGCGTTGTTTCTCCCTTTGAAGTAACCGCCGATACTGGTTCTGCAATGAACTTAGCGCGAATACTGCAATCATTAGATGATGCGAGTACTGGCAGCATTGTTATTCCAGAAGATATTGCAAAGCCAGCAGCCGACAGCAATACCTTAATTGCGCTCAAGCAAGTGAAACTAAATAACCTAGATTCTGCAGATGCGTTGCTAGAAGAAGTAAGCGCTAGCGAGTGGGTATCAGAACAAGAAGCAGCAGCGCATTTAAGCGAGTCACTAGATGGCATTGAGCGCGGCGACAGTGACGTGATTGATGCGTTTAGTAAGGGAAGTGGCGAGTACTTACGTTTATCTGAAGTAGTTATGACCGGCCAATACGGCGATAACTCAACGGTATTTCAGAATGTTCACATGGATAGAACAATTCCTGATGAGGCATTCAAAAATGCGAGCTTTGGTATAAGCTCTGAGGTGCTGTATCTAGCCGAAGACTCTTTGGTGCTTAAAGCAGGCTCTTCTGATCAACGTTATAGCTCGCAGTGGGCGAAAGAGTTCATTGCCTGTGAGTTAAACGGCGGTGAATTCACCGTGAACAACAATACTCCAGAGTGTTTTAATGCTGATTCAAACACATACTCTGCCGAAGACTTTGCGATTGAACCTGGCTTCCAGTTAGTGGTTAAAGACCCAAGCCAAGTTAACTCTGACGATGAAACAATAGACTACGCAGAAGTGGCTAATTTTGGTGGCTTATTTGCGTGTATGAACGAACAAGACTGTAGCCAAGCAAACTTAAGCACTTTAGGCGAAAGCGAATTTGAAGACGATGGTGAGCTTAAGCAACAAACCTATAGCACCAGCTACGACACTGCTACAGGGATTTACACAGATCAAACCATTGAAGTGACTCTTGACAGTACCGGTAATCAACTAAGAGAAAGCACATCTACCTCATACAGCTACTTGGTTAATCCAAACGTAGACAATGGCGAGCGCTATATCGATTTTAGAGGTACTTGGTTAGCCGAAACCAACATCGCAGGCTGTAGCTTAACTGGTCAAGTTAACTACCAGTTTGGTGAAAGTGAGATTCATGTTGTAGGTAAAGAGTTACATACTCAACAAGGTGGCGAATGTACCTTGGAAGATATGGATGAAACCGTGTCTTACGCAGAGCTAGCTAACATGGCATTTTGGTGGTTTGGCGTTAATGAGGGCCAACAAACCAAAGCAACTCTTGCTCAACTAAACTCTTCTGTTCGCTGGTGTGATGACGACGAAATCATTGAAGGACAATTATGCCAAAGCCCTAAAATTGAGCAGTGGACGTATGTTGCCGCTGGCAAAAACTGGGACCAAGGTGTATTAACATCTAGCGCATTTGTGCAAGGCCAAAAAAGCTTCATCACAACATTTCGAAAAACTAATTAGATAGTTTCATCCAAAAGGCGCTTTAGAGCGCCTTTTCCTTACCATCTAACTTATTGATTTAATTGCCGCTTTAAACGCTGCACGACTTCTGCAGGTACCACCGCTTGTAATTGCAAAATACATAGCTGTGCCTTTCTATCTTTATGCCTTACCTTCATTTCGCACAAGGCAAATAAATGCTGCGGATTGCGTCCGGTATCGTAGGCTTTGTTTAATACTTGCTGCGCTTTGACCAAATCAAAAGCTTCTAAGGATAAGCCGTAAACATACCAATAATGAGCATTACTTGGCTCTAGCTCTGTGGCTTGTGCAAAATAGCTCACCGCTAGCTGCGCCTTTTTTTGCCTCAATAAGCTTAAACCGCTGCTATAGGGGATCGCAGCACTGGCAGGCTGAGCCAAACGCCCTTGCTTGAGTACATTGAATGCGGCCGTTTCATTGCCTAAATGGCGATATAAATCGGCTAAATTAACGTAGCTGTTGGCAAAATAAGGCTCTATTTTAATTGCTTGTAAATAGCTAGCTTCCGCCTCATTAAACTCGCCAGTAGCAAGGTAAACACCGGCTAGATTGTTCAGTGCAAATGCACGGTCGGCATTGACTAACTGAACCTCTTGGTATTCCTTAAGTGCTGGCCATAATTGCTGTTGCTGTTGCTTAGTTAAACTTGCCCAGCCTTTAACCAAGCTAGCAGCAGTCTCACTTCTTACTGCTAGGGTTGAGTCATCCAGTAGAGGAGACAATAAGCGCCAGCGTTCTGCTATAGGGTAATGCCGAGCACTACTTACTGCCCCTAAACGAATCAACTCGTACTCGCTGCTAACAGCTCGCGCAGTGGCAATCACACTATTACGGCCAGGAAACTGCGCCAGTCGCTCTAGAGCAGAGGCGCGAATAATGCTGCTTTCTAAGGGGTTTTGCGCCACGTAAGCCAAGCCTTGTTCGGCAGAGGGTAAACCTTGGTCTGCAGCAAAAAATGCTTCAGAGAAATGATTATTATCTAAGTAATTTGATTTAGGAAACCATTGCCGCAGCCATTGAAGCGCCCAATTATTGTCTTTATCTTGGTGGCAAGAAGTACACACATTTGGGGTGCCAATCGCCTGACTCAGATCGGGGCGCGGAACTTGCCAACTATGGTCTCGCCGTGGGTCTACCTGCATGTAAGTCGTTGCCGGCATATGACAAGAGCTGCACATTGCAGCCTCACTATCCGCTGGGTGAAAACTATGTTTTTCGGGAGTATATTCAGCCGCTACATGGCACTGCGCACATAGCGCTGGCTCTGCCATTTTTAATTGGCCAGAATGCACATTATGGCAATTACTGCAGCTTACTCCAGCATGCTTCATTTTTGACTGCTGAAATGAGCCCCAAACATACACTTCATCGTATATCTGGCCATCATCATGATAGAGCTCGGCGCTTATCAAGCTGGGTTGATAGCGCTCGAGCAAAGATCCCGCCACGTGGTCATTGCTTTCGCTTATTTGCAAACGGCGGCTGTGGCACTGCGCGCAGACTTTAAGTTGCTGGCTTTGTTGGTGGCTGGCAGCACTCAAAGTAGATTCGCCAGCTTGGTAGGTCCATTCACTCACCGCCGCTTGTAGAGTACGAGAAAAGCCACTGTACTGGCCTAAACTGGCTAGTGCAGCTTGCTTATTGTCACTTTGAGTCCACTTGATGTGGTCGCTGGCGGGGCCGTGGCAAGCTTCGCAGCCAACGTTGATTTCAAACCAAGTGGTATTGTAGGTGTTGCTGCTGCCGTCGTAGCCCTTTTGCAAACTAGTTGAATGACAGTCTGCACACATATAGTTCCAATTTTGCCCAGCATTGGTCCAATAAAATTCATCAGTTTTTTGTTGATTGGGATATAGATGAAACCAACGCTGGCCACCTTGTTGCGTGCTTCTAGAGTCCCAAGCAAAGGGAATGAGCTGCACTCGACCATCGGCAAATTCCACCATGTATTGCTGCAGCGGTTCAAAGCCAAAGGTGTAAGTTATTTGGTAATCGGAAAATTCACCGTTAGGCCCCTCAATATTGACCCAATATTCAGCGCCTTTACGAAAGAAGCGGTTGGTTTTACCTGCAAACTCTAGGCTGGCATTGGCGAAGTCGCCTAGTATCGATTGCTCATCGGCATGGCGCATTGCCATGTCATGATGAGAGCCCTGCCATTGTTGATATTGCGTTTGATGACACTCTATGCAGCTATTGGTTCCGACATATTCAGCCGCCGATATACATAAGCTTACACCTAGCCAAACAAATACAAGCCCAAACAGCCCCTGCCTCATGCCTACCCTTCTCCAAAACTATGGATTATCCAGTCATCAAACTTTGCTAGTACCAAGCTAAAATTACTTATCAAATCAAATATCTAGCAAGGTATAACTAAAAGTGTAGCAAGTCTTGAACAAATGACGTCACAGAGAAGGGCTAAACCACAAATAACTTAAAGAGGCTTAAGGCTAGATGGACGCCAAGCTTTTGCTCATAAACTTGCTGTATGGATCAAGCGGGTAGTTGGCAAAAGGGCCGCAAAACTCAAAACCAAAAGACTGGTAAAGAGCCCACGCTGGAGCAAACGCGGCCATAGAGCCAGTCTCTAAACTCAGTTGCTGATAACCACTTTCTTGGGCGTCTTTGAGAATATGTTTTAGTAACCCAGCAGCCACGCCTTTACGCAAATGTTTACTAGCAGTGCGCATAGATTTTAACTCTGCATGCTTAGCGTCAAGTTGCTTTAAAGCGCCACACCCTGCTAGCTCATCTCCCAACCAAGCACACCAAAACTTCACGCCCTCGGCCTGCAAACCGCTCACATCCAATGCATGAACACTCTCTATTGGAGAGTGGAGCAACATGTCTTGGTGGTGCTCTTCTAGCAATGCGATTACTTGCTCGCCTGTTACATCGTTTAAGCGTATATCCACTGACTATTTCCTAATAACTCAACAAGCCATTAGCATTGAATATATAGGCTTAAAATTCAATCCAATTAACAGTAAGGCGCTGCTGTTTAGCGTTCCATATAAAGCTTTGGATCTGAAATTTGGTTAAACCCAAAACCACGATACAACTCATGTGCATCTTTAGTTGCGAGTTTGAATCGGCGTACGTTTTGTAATTTAGGGTGAGCCATAATCCGGTGCATCATGGCTTTGGCTAAGCCTTTACCTCTATGCTCCTCCAATACAAAGATGTCGGCTAAATAAGCAACGGTGGAATAATCAGAGACAACTCTGGCAAAAGCTACTTGCTGCTGTTTAAGGTCAAAAGCAGCAAAACACATGGAATTATCAATCGACGTTTTAACCGCTCCTTTAGAAATCCCTTTCGCCCAGTAAGAGCTCACCAACACCTCATGAATAAGTGCTAAATCGAGCTGTTCTTTGTTAGTACCAACATAGTATCCCTGTTGCATGCTCAGCCTTCCCTCATTAACCCACCCCACATTGATTGGCGTAAATTTAGTCAGCAATAAGCTAAGCCTCAAGCCCCTCAGGGTAACGTTTGGTAACTTTGCCATCGGCATTTGTAACAATTTGGTAACATTCATTCTAAACACTTACAACGTAAGGCTTTAGGGCATGTAAGAGAAAGATAAGCAAGATAGACCAGATACTCACTTATGCTAAAAATGTGATTTAGATTGGTACCCTGCTGCCGTTTAACATCGGTTTAATGCAACTAGCTTCGATAGCTTAAAGGCTGTAGTAAGGAACAAAAACGCTGCAGAAAGCAGCGTAAAGTAGATATTGAAGGCAAGTCGCGGCAACAGGCGACTTCAACATAAGATTTGTTAGCTTTGAGGAAGCAAATAGAAGTTTGGCTGCCAACGCTCCATATGTATTTCTGGATGGGCTAACTCGGTAAAGCCAAACTGCTGATAAAGGCCATGTGCGTCTTGGGTCGCTAACTTAAAGCGGCGAATCCCCTGTAGCCTAGGATGGGCCATAATGCGATGCATTAGTGCCTTAGCCAAACCCTTACCTTGGTGTTCTTCTAAGACAAAAATATCGGCTAAATAGGCGAAGGTGCTGTAATCGCTAATCACCCGAGCAAAACCAACTTGCTGTTTTTGATAGTTATAAACAGCAAAACACAATGAATTATCGATGGATTGTTCAACCGTAGCGCGAGGGATACCTTTAGCCCAGTAAGACTTAGTTAATACACTATGAATCAGCGAGATATCTAACTCTGCTTGGTTAGTACTTATAAAATAATCTGGATGCATTGACGAATGTCCCCCTGATTGTTCTTGCGCGCCTTTATCTCAAATAATCTACCGATTGTATTACGCTAACACAAGGTTTTAAGGCGTATTTCTTGCGCTTTACGAAATAATCATTAGTCAATTACTAAATCACTCATAATTTTTTGAAGTGACTGTTTTAAAAGCTAAAACCTGCAGGGTATTGATGATAGCCATCAAAATTCTGTTTACTTAAAGGCATGCCCTGCTGACGTAAAATCGCATAGCTCATCGTGTAGTGAAAAAAGAAATTTGGCAGCATATATTGTTGCAGGTATTCACTTGGGCTTAGCGATAATTTAGCAAACCCAGCCTGAGTAGAAATATTACTCGGGGTACTTTGCTCAAATTGTTCAGCTTTTAACTGCTGCAAACACCTTACACTGCTGTGCAATTGCTGCTGCAAACTCTGATAAGAAATAAGCTCTGGGCTAAAGTTTTCGATATCTTGGCCCGCTAAAGGTAAGCAACAACGCAGACTAAAACCAATGGCGGTGCTAATTTGTTGCCCCAATGGAAACATGTCGTCGGCAAGTTTGGCGGCCAATAATTGTGCTTCGCTTAGGCCCTGTTCCTCGGCAAATAACTGCATATCACTAAGTAATTCATCGAGCTGATTTAAATAGTGTAAAAACAGTGGTACCGATAATTGATAAAGCTTATTGGGTTTGGGATCTGTCATGCTGTTCGTCCTTAAACTAAGCCTATGTTATAACGGGTTTAGAAATGATTAATCAAGGTGAAACTCGCATTGTTGGTTTGGAATAAGGTGAAAAACGTACTAACAAGCCTCACTGTAGAGCAACAGCGAATCTGGATTATTTCGCGTCACGATAGCTTAAGCCATCAAGATATTTATCCGCTCAGTGAATCAGACTTAGTGGGGAAAAACTGGCAACAACGTGGCTTTTCCGAACATCACGTAAACCAGATAGAAAGACTAAAACGCGGTGCTTTAATAGAAGTACCTCAGCATACTCATTTAGTAACGATCACCCGAGTTAAATAGTCGCGCTACCATACCAGCCAAAACAGAAAAGGGCCTTACGGCCCTTTTTTTGTTACTCAACAACTATGTTGTTATGGTGCCATAGTATCTACATTTAGCACTAAATCACTAAAGTCATCGGTGGCTACTGCTGTGTAAACACCGCCGTTCTCAATAGTGGCCATGGTTTCAATTGCTGGGCTGTAAGTAGTATCGCTAGCTAAAATAACGGCGAAGGTATAGGTGCCGCCAGCGACATTAAGTACCGCATTATCTTTAAAGTTAATCCCAGCTAACACTACGGTGTCTGCGCTAAAGTTGCCATCGGCAGAAGCATGAATATCAACTGGGCCTAAGTCACCTGCAGTTGGGCTTGCATGTACTACGCGAACCTTAGAGTAAAGCGCTACCGAGCGTAAATCTTCACTAATTACCAGTGGTTCAATGGTACTGTCAGTAATCGAGTTTAATTTGCCTACAGCATAGATACTGGTTTCGGCTCCCGCATCCAACATCACTCCTGGGGCATCAATAACTACTAAGCTGTTGTCTGCGCTAGCGGCAACACTCAGATCATAACTAGCAGCTGGTAAGTCACCGCTACGAAATGGTATTTCGTTAAAAGCAATTCCGGTAAAGCCAGTTACAGGAGCACCGCTCGCCAATACATCAACCATCGGTGCATCATCAACTGCATGCACCACTCGTACATGGCTGGTTTCTGCCATATCACGCACTACCGATACGGCACTGCCATCGGCCAACAACACATTGACTGGCGATACTGAGCCCATGTCGCTATTTGGCACGGCTGTTAACATTAAATCGCTGCCACCAGCTAACGCCACTTCGCCGCTATCAAAAACCACGGTTTTGCTGCCGGTTCCAGTAATGCGAATTCGGTAGGTATCTGCTGGAACGGTTACCGGTAAATCTGCGCTATCAACTTTAAATTCTAAGTTAGTAATTGCCGCGGCTTCGCTCGTAATATCAGCTGCTGTGGTTAAATAGATATCCACCCCACCCACATCTGGGTGACCATGTAATACATCAAGGCGCACGCTAGCTGCATCTACCGCGTCACTGCTGCGGCTTAGCACTACTGGCTCAATTGAAGCCGCATAGTTGAGCGCAATGATGTCGTATTGCATATCCGGAGAGAACTCTAAGTTTGCAGCTATCACTTCAGCATTATCACCAGGCAGAATGGCGTCAACGCTAATATCATAACTGCCAGATGCTACCGGTACCCAAGCACTGCCTTGACGGTAATCCACCATACTCAGTCCAGCAAAGGTTTCGCCATTGGCTTTAACTTCAACCATTGGCGCGTCGGCGCTTGCATGGGTTACGCGAACTGAGGACATTGGGGTTTCAACGTGGTCGTCATCACTACCACAGGCTGCGAGTAAAACAGCGGAGCTGAGTAGTAGACCTGATTTGGCAAGTTTCATGTTCTTTTCCTTAAGTATCTCTGTAGTGGTATCAGCCATTGAAACGCCAAGGAAATAAAATAAGATCACAAGAAAAACCGCAGATTGTTTATCGGCGACAAAGAACTTAGATGTGACAGAATGAAAAACAAGCAAACAAAATAAACCATAAAACATTGAAATAATTAAATTTAAAAATAACCCTCCTCTCAAAAAGCACAAAACAAACTTGTAACAAAAATGTTATATTTTTATTGTTTGATTCAACAAAATACTTGAGCAATCAATCTCATTTCCTCGATTTATTCCGCCTAAGCAAACTAAGTTTTTACTTATCTAATTTATTGTTGGGTTCATGAAATATTGCTCTGGATATCTTCGAATGTTAGCTAGCCCTCAAAAGCTCAAGCAACTTTCATGAAACCGCTTACTTTAAGGTGAATAAGCCACCAATTTAACTACTATAGGCAGCATAGAATGAATACTCAGCAAGCTGTGACGCTAAACCACTCACTAAAATTCTGAGTAACCAACAAATTGAAGTTAACTAGAGGAACAGCCGCATGTCGCAGCCGTATACCAATCCTTCGCTCAGCGTAGCCGAGCGAGTAGAAAACCTGTTGTCGCTAATGAGCGTGGAAGAAAAAGTGGGCCAAATGCTGCAATTGCCCGCCAACATGCCAGAAAACCTCGACAAACTTGAGAGCTGGAATGTGGGCAGTTATTTGCACTGCACCGGCACAATGGTTGAAGAGCTACAACAGCGTGCCGCCAAAACTCGCCTTGGTATTCCGCTTATTTTTGGTATTGATGCTATTCATGGCCATTGCTTTGAGAACAACGGCACGGTATTTCCAACACAATTAGCCTTGTCTTGTGCTTGGAGTAAACAACTAAGCCAAAGCATGGCGCGTATTACCGCAATTGAAACCCGCGCCTGTGGCCTGCATTGGACCTTTTCACCAGTATTATGTGTAGGCCGTGATAGCCGCTGGGGCCGCATAAATGAAACCTTTGGTGAAGATCCATGGTTAATTGGAGAGCTTGCCGCTGCTGCCGTGTATGGTTACCAAGGTGATAACTTAGCTTCACACGATACCATCTTGGCTTGTGCCAAACACTATGTTGCCTATGGCGAAGCTACCGGTGGTCGTGACGCTTATGAGGCCGAAGTCTCTCCTCGTAAGCTGCTTTCATTATTCCTACCGCCCTTTGAAAAAGCGGTCAAAGAAGCCAACGTTGCGACATTAATGGTGGGTTACCAAGCTATCGATGGCGTACCTTGTAGTGCCAACAGTTGGTTACTGCGCGAAGTGCCTAAAAACCAGTGGGGAATGGACGGCTTTATTGTTACCGATTGGGATAACATTGGTTCACTACACGACAAACAACGCGTAGCAGAAGACTTACGCCATGCTGCAAAAATCGCGGTTGAGTCAGGTAATGACATGATCATGACCACGCCATCATTTTATCAACATACCATCGACTTAGTGAAAGATGGCGAACTAGATATAGCCTTAATCGACGACGCAGTATCGCGTATCCTTAAATACAAGTTTGAACTAGGTTTGTTTGAAGACTTCCGCTACACCGACCTAAGTAAGAAAGAACAAATATTAGGTAATGCCGATCACTGGCAAGCAGCACTAGAAGCCAGCCGCCAATCGCTAACCCTATTACAAAATAACGGCATTTTACCGCTATCAGATGCTTCTAAACCTAAGATTTTATTATGTGGCGCTAACGCCGATGATGTGGTGGCGCAGCTGGGTGATTGGTCATTTGGCTCTATGCAAGCGGGCGCAGCCGATGATAGCTACCACCAAAAAGACGCCATAACCTTACGCCAAGGTTTACAAGCCGCTGCTGATGCAGGACGTTGCGAACTAAGCTACGTACGCGGTGCAGCACCAGCCGAAGCTGAGTTTGGAGAAATAAGCAGTGCAGTAAACGCTGCCAACAACAGCGACATCATCGTTGCCTGTGTTGGCGATACACTTAGCCAGCATGGCGAATTTCACGACCGCGCCGATCTAGATTTAAGTGGTCAGCAACAAGCGATGCTAGAAGCCCTTAAAGCCACTGGTAAACCGCTAATCGTGGTATTTATGGCCTCTAAACCACTTACCATTGGCTGGGTAAAACAGCATGCCGATGCCATTGTTTGTGCCTTTAACCCTGGCGCGAAAGGCGGCCAAGCGCTTAGCGAACTGCTATTTGGCGAACTAAACCCTAGCGGTAAACTCACCATTAGCTTCCCGCAACATGTGGGTCAATCGCCGGTTTACTACAACAAATATGAAGGCTGGCACGCCCGCTTATCGGAGCGCACCGACAATCAAGAACGTTATATTGATATGCCTTTATTGCCTCTATTTAGTTTTGGTGAAGGCATTAGCTACAGTGAGTTTAGCTATAGTGACCTCGCCGTTAGTACACCTTGCTTAGCTGCTAACAAGGATCTAAGCCAAGGAGAGGCATTAAAAGTGTCGGTAAACATCAGCAATATTAGCCAACGCTCAGGTGTAGAAATTGCGCAGTTATATATTCATGACTGCGCTGCTTCGGTTACTGTTCCAGTGTTACAGCTACGTGGTTTTGAGCGAGTAGAGTTAGCACCTGGAGAAACGCAACGAGTGGAATTTAGCGTGCCCTTTGCTGATTTAGCCTTAATCAACACGCAACTACAAAAAGTGGTAGAGCCAGGTGCATTTAAAGTATTTGTAGGGCCTTCGTCTAAAGCAGAAGATTTACTCTCAGCCGACTTTAAAGTAGCGTAAATCAAAGCCAGTTAACGCAAAACCTTCTAATACAAAGCCTCTTAAGCTAGCTTGAGAGGCTTTTATGCATCTGGGATCTGCAATAGTAAATCTGTCACACCAAGGTCGATTCCACATTGACTGAGCAAGGTTGAGACTTGACCACGGTGATGGGTTTGATGATTAAAAAAGTGCAACACAAGCAACTCAAAAGGCTTTTTCTGTGCCTCACCTTTGCTATTTGTGTAGCTTAATGCCTGCTGTAAATACTCGGGGCTTAGTTGCTCTGCAAAAGTTATTATCGCCATGTCCATGGCAACTCGAGCTTGCTCTAAGCTGGCGAAATCTTCATAGATAATCTCATTTAAGGCTTTCGGGCGAGGTAATACCGCTATGTCCGCTAAACTACTAAATCCTTTGGGATGCTTAGCAAAGCGCTGTAACCACAAGGTGTCGCCCACTAAAATATGGTTTAGCGTGGCAAAGATAGAGCCAAAAAACGCTTTTCTATCCTGCTTTAGTTGCTGCTCGTTAAGTTGAGCAGCGCAAGCATATAGTTGGCGATTCATTACTTGATTGTATTGCGCCATTAGCGCAAAAGCAGTGCTCATTGTTATTCCTTTAAATGGCAGCTAAGCAAACAATAGCTTTTACTCGTGATTCGCAGTGAATGTTGTCCATAAGCCTATAATGCTGACTTAGGCGCTGTTCATCAAATTCAAGGTTTGATAAACAGCGCCTAAAAACAGTCACTCAAAACTAGTGTTCCTCTTCTAACTCAGCTTCAAGCGCTTTGCTTGGTTCGTCGTCTGCAAAATAAGCCATGTCGCGGGTATTCTTTTGTACCGCAATGGCGGCAAACAAGCATAAGGCGTAAGCCATGGCATAGAAGCCCTTTTCACTTAAGGCTAACGTTGCGTTGAATAAGCCAATACTTAATAGCGCAACAGCTGCAGCTAATGAGAACCAGCTTAGGCCGTAGTAAATCGCAGTTACTTTAATGCCTTCTAGCTTGTCACGTACCGATTTCTGTAAAGACACCGATGAAAACAGTCCAAATAACAACAAGGTAAAGTAGTACCCTTTTTCGTTTAGCTGCATGTCGGCATTCCACAAGCCGATAAGGTAAGCGCCTGCACCTAGCATCAACGCGGCCCATGAGGCACCAATAAAGGCGGAGGTTGGTTTTGGTAAAGATTGCGATTTCATATCGTTATTATTCCTAAAGTTTAACGGTGCAGAATTACTATCCAATTGATTAATATAACCTAATTCTTTTTCTACTTGGTTCATAATCGTTCTCATATTGAATTTATTAAGATCTTGGTCAATCAATTAAAGTAAAGGCTTATAAGCATCATGCTGATAAAGGACTACCGAGTGCTCCAATAGTTGCTTCTCTTCTAAGTAGCGCGCAATGCTAGTAAAAGTGGCAGTTTGCGGCGTACCATCGTGATCTTTGGTGGTCACTTCGTCTAAAAACAAACCACCCATAAATAGCTTAAAACGGTTTACCTTAATCGGCTGTGGGTTAAAGTCTGATTTAGCCAACCACTTCAGCTCTTCTCGGTCAGTGGTATCAAATATGCTGGCATTCAACATATCCAAGGTGTGTTCAGTACAATTTTGAAACTGTCCGTCAAATGGGTTCGCCAATACTGAGTAATTTGGGTTGTGTACCACATGATTACCGCCATTGTTTACTAGCGCTAATAAGCCAGCTTGTACTTCTTTATTTGGAATAATAATGCCAGCTTTTAAGCTGTGGGCTCCCCAGAAAAAGTCCACCGGATAATCGGTGACCAAGCTACTGTGGCCTAAATCCCCTTGGTTTTGGTACAAGTTATAAATTGCATAACCTTTGGTGGTCTCGCCAGAGTCGAGTGTAATGTTCGAGTACACGGCCAAGGCGGTGTGAGTAAATTGTACGCCTTTGGGTAAATCTTCCTGCGGGCGACCTACTCGGCCAATAATGAATACGTTGGCTCGATGTTTAGCTGCATACTTTTCTACTTCTTTAGAAAACTTAGCAATAGCTTCTGGCTGATGCTTGGCATCTTCAGCTGGCGCGCTGCCAGCGTAACTGCCAACACTCGTTACGGTAAAAACTGTGGCAATAATAAATTTCTTTATATTTTTCATGAATATATCCCTATGTTTATTATCTTGGCTTATTGAATAACGATGATGTCGCCGATTTCAAAAGGTACAGGCGCTCCTGCCTTCTCTGCTATACCTGCCGCACTCACTGTTGCAGTGCTCCCTACCACCGCAACCGATGCTGCAGGAACCGCTACGGAAGCACCAACGGGACCACTCTCTGCGGCACTTTTACCAACTTGGCTACCAACATTTGTACTTAAGCCACCAACTAACATTACCGGCGTTGTGGCAGCACTCACGGCTACTTGACCACTGCCTTTTAGCCCTGTTGAACCCGCTAAGGCCGAATGCTTGGCTGATTGATTAAAGTTCTGGCCCGACTCGGTAGCGACAACATTTAAGCTAGTAAGGGCGATAGAGGTGATAAAAAGTGATTTCCATAGTTTCATTTGATAATTCCTTTGTTGTAACAATTAAGAGCAGATTAGTGGGCAGCGCCAACAATAACTTCGTCGCCAATTTCAAAAGGCACCGGCACATTGGCTTCTTCAGCAATGTGTTGCGTGCCACTGGCCACACCGCGGCTTACTTCTGCTACTCCACCACTTACCAACATAACCGGAGTAGCTATCGCGCTAACCGCAACTTGACCACTACCGGCTGCTCCAGCTGAAGCTGCCAGTGCAGAATATTTTGCAGATTGACTTAAGTTTTCGAGAGACCCAACAGCTACAGCATTCAAGCTAGTAAGGGCGATAGAGGTGATAAAAACTGATTTCCATAATTTCATAATAATTCCCTGCTGGTTAAGTTCGCATTAACCATAAAGTCCAGGAAATTCAGTGTAAACGGCGCTGTATTATGTTTATTATGAATAAACACTAAGTATAGTATTTGTATACCATGAGCCAGTTAAAGCAGATCCGCGACACCCTTAAACAAGTTTTTCGCCAACAAGGTTTAACCTATAAAGACGTTGCTCAGCGCTTAAATATGAGTGAAGCCAACGTAAAGCGTATGTTCTCTACCAATAGTTTCTCTTTAGAGCGTTTAGAGGAAATGTGCCACATTGTTGAACTTAACCTGATTGACTTATTTCTGCTGGCTGACCAAGAAAAAGAGAAACTTACCCACTTAACACGTGAACAAGAACAAGAGCTTATCGACGACCATAAACTGTTTTTGGTGGCGGTATGTGTAAGAGATTCTTGGACCTTCGATGAGATAATTCAGCGCTATGACTTAAGCGAACATGAGTGCATTCGTTTAATGGCGCGCTTGGATAAACTTAAAATGATCCAGCTGCTACCAAACAATGCCTATAAGCTACTTATCGCTCAGGATTTTCGCTGGCTGCCGAATGGCCCGCTAGAGCGGTTCATGGAACAAATTGTACTGGCCGAGTTTATGAATTCACGCTTTAACGGCGACGATAGCTTCCGCTTTTACCTACGTGGCCACTATTCACAAAGCTCTATTGAGATTATTTTACGCAAACTTAATCAACTAACTAAAGAAGCCGCTACGCTCAATCAACAAGATGCCTCGTTACCCTTAGATAAACGCCGCCATACTGGCATGTTGTTAGCGCTGCGACCATGGGAAATTTCAATCTTTGAAAAGCTCGCCCGTGACAACAAAAACGCTAGTTAAGCCAAAAGCTTAGGCATACACTGTTAATCTATCACGATAAGTGAACCACAATATTAAGGATGAGTAATGCTTTGTTTAACCCACCTTTTTCGTAAACCCGCTAGTTTATTGCTAGGGGTTGTAAGCTTGGGCATTAGCTCGTTGAGCATGGCACAAGACTTCACAGAAAACTGTGTAAACATTAACTCTCAGCAGCAGTTAATTGAGCAATACATTGAACAAGCTCCCTATCGCCAAGCTCTTCCCAGTAAAACCGCTACCTTTTCTTATTCTCAAGATCAAAGCTACCAAGCCTATTTAGATTATGCCCAGAACCTGATTGCTCAACGTAACCCACGGGCAATGATGAGCTGCCCGCTATCTAGCCAAAGCTATCAGTTACTCGCCAAGCAACAACAGTGGTTAGGCATGCCAAAAGTGGTACAGCTTATTGCCCCCTTTGAACTTAGCCACACCGATAACAGCAAAGCCGTGTTGCTCATTCACGGTTTAACCGATTCTCCATATCATTTTCACGATTTAGCCTGGCATTTTTACCAACAAGGTTACGATGTAAGAACACTACTACTTCCTGGCCATGGCACCGCGCCTTCAGATTTGGTCAACGTTACTTATAAGCAATGGCAGCAAGCGGCTGACTATGCCATTGAGCGCACCGCAAAAGATTATCAGCAGGTTTATCTAGGCGGGTTCTCTACCGGCGGAGCGCTAATTCTTAACCATCTTTTGGAACAACCAGACAATAAACCAGCCATTAAAGGTGTGATGTTGTGGTCTCCGGCCTCGCAAGCCAGCAGCGGCGTAGCATGGATGGCAAAATATGTTAGCTGGTTAAGCACGTGGTTAGATAAAGAAGGTGACATCGATTTTGCTAAGTACGAGTCTTTTCCCTACAACGCTGGCGCTCAAGTTCATGGCTTAATGAAACGCATGAACAAACGCTTGGCTAAAGCCGATACACTGCCAGATATTCCCTTGCTAGTTGTTGCCAGCGAACACGACCAAACCATTAGCACCGCTGTTACCCTAGAACTATTAGGCCAATGGCAAAGCAAACAAACTGGCGCGGCTAAATCTGCCAATCATCTAGTTTATTATGGGGAACAAAGCAGTATTCCAGAAGCGCTTAACAGTAAGGTAATGGTAGAGTTTCCAAGTTGCACCACCGCCTCTTGCTCAGCAGTAAAAGACGTTGCGCATACGGCCACTATTAATGCCCCAAGTAACCCACATTATGGGGAAAATGGTCACTACCGCAATTGCAGCCATTACTTAGCCGATTTACCGAGCTACCAGCAATGCAAACAATCTAAGAGCGTAGTGAAAGGTGAAAAAACCGAGCAAAACTTAGCGCAATACCCACATTTACAGCGTTTGAGCTACAACCCTTATTATCAGAAAATGCTTCGCAGCATTGAGCAGTTCATGCAATAAGCACTATGCCTGCACGTCTGCGGGCATTTTCATTCCTTCCGGAAGCTGGTAATGATTGTGCAACTGATATTGATTGCGGCCACTTCGCTTGGCAATGTATAAGGCTTTATCGGCGTACTTACACAAGGATGAAAAGTCATGGTCGATTGCCGAGCTGGCAACGCCCACACTACAAGTAAGGTACATAGAACTTAAGGATTCTGGGTGGGCAATATGCAGGTCTTCCAGGTGTTGCACTATTTGTTGCGCTAAATTGCTGGCCTGCTCCTCGCTCATACAACCTGCCAATACAAACTCTTCGCCACCCATACGCCCTACAACGAGTTGATGGGGTTTCGCCAAGGTATTCAGTAATTCACCAAAGCGGCGTAAGGCTTGGTCTCCCATCGCATGGCCCATACTGTCGTTAAGCAACTTAAAATAATCTAAATCGCAATACAAAACCGAAAAGGCGCGCTGGCCACTTTGAGCTAACAAGGCTTCAGCTTTTTCATCAAAGGCGTGACGACGTAAACACAAACTTAGCTGATCAACCTCGGCAATGTGTTTTAGCTGTCTACGTTGATTTATCAATTGGTTGAATACACCAACACGGTGACTAAACAAAATCAGCGCGACAATCGAGCTCATGCCCAAACCAAAGGCAAAATGCACTACCGTGTTAGTGTCTTGGTCCATCTGCACAACCAAGGTAGACCAGCCAGCGGCAGCCACCAACAGGGCCAGTAACAACAGGGTGCGCTCTATCATAAAGCCGCCGGTTGCAACAACGACTAACATCAAGGTACTACTTTGAATAATGTCCTCAGTGAGTGCCATGTGGGTTAACGAATTCGCCAGCATTAATGCCACTACAACCAAATGCATTGCGGTAGTAGCTGGGTTAATAATCTTGGGTAAATAGCGAGTACTAACATAAATAAGCAAGCTAGAGGCCAACGCCATACTCGCTAAAATCCAACGCTGACTCGGCTCATCTATAACCAGAAGGTGAGAAATCCCCAAAATTAAATACACTGCACTAACCACATAAGCCAAGCGTAAGCTTTGTGGTAATGCCAGTTCTTGCTGCTGTTGATATTTGTCTTTGCTATAAGGCTGCAACAAATCTGACTTTTTGAGTTTCTCTAACAATCTCTTGACTCCGATAGCTCAATTTTTCCCTTGCTTCAAACTGTAGCAACAATTGAACTTTAAATTTGGTAAAACCTTACCACTGGTAAATTGATTCCGGAGCTTAACTGAAACACCGACTAGGCTGAACACAATCTAGTCAATAAATGAGAAAAAATATCAAATTTGGTTATAAACCCTCATTTTTTCGCTGCAGCGTCGCTTAAAAGCGACACCTTTTAAACGATAATCCTGCTACCTGAGTGGGTTGAGCAAGTTTTCGCCATACCTTTAAAAAGCCTAAGCCATGACTAAATAAACCAATGCCCATGCCTAACATTGGCCAAAAAAACCACCACGGTCCTCCGGTTAGCCAATCAATCAAAAACAACATGCAGCTAATCAAAATATAACTCCCCGCATGGATTTTAAAGGCTAATAGTTTTTTCCATTGCGCGCGTCGCTGTTGCTGCTGTTGTTGCCACACCTTGAGCGCAGCTTCGGTTTGTTCGGCATCCAATCCAGATTGCTCGGCAATATCAAACAATTCAGACTCACTAACAAAGTTTTGTTGGTCTTGTTGCTGGCGTAAGGCCAAAGCAATAATTTGTTCTAACTGTTGCGGCGAATAACTATTGTTCATGTTGGTGTCCTAGCCCATGTAACTTTAAGTAAACATAACGCGCCAACTTGTGGCTATCGATGTTTTGCGACCGAGTGTTTAAATCGCCGATAGAAGGTTATATTCAAAGATAAGCGACACTAAAAATAGCGACTGCCCACAGTCACTCAGCAGGACAAACCAAGACAAAAAAATGACAAAAACAAGTTAAACAAAGCATTAAACTGCAATTTTGTATAAAATAGGATTTATTAACTCAAATCAAAGCAAAGGGAAGCCTCATTCACTATGCTGGTTTGATAAGTTTATTTTTTGGTCACTTTAGGTGATTAATCACAACGAAACTAACTAAACCGGAGAGTTTAGAAAAACCTAGAGGTATATATGAGTTCTACCACTACCAGTGAGCCAGCCCCAAATAAGGGCGGTATCGCACGCTTCTTAGACACTATTGAGCGTGTAGGTAATAAATTGCCTGATCCAGCAATGCTATTCCTTGGATTGATGTTTTTTGTATGGCTGCTTTCCGCCGGCCTATCTTATCTAAGTTTCAGCGAAATTGATCCTCGCAGTAGCGAAACCATCGTCATTAACAACCTGCTTAGCGCCGAGTGGCTTACCACTTGGATGACCAACATGGTTAAAATCTTCACCGGTTTTGCGCCATTGGGCGTAGTGCTCGTAGCGGTATTAGGTGTAGGCGTTGCAGAGCGCTCCGGCTACATTAACGCAGCCTTAAAAGCGATGTTAAAAGTAACGCCAGCCAAAATGATTACTCCCGCAGTAGTATTGATTGGCGTTATTTCTAGCGTGGCTACCGATGCAGGTTACGTGGTAGTTATTCCGTTAGCTGGGGTAATTTTCCACGCTATGGGTCGCCACCCTATTGCAGGTATCACCGCTGCCTTTGCCGGTGTATCTGGCGGTTTTTGTGCAAACTTTATCCCCTCTGGTTTAGATCCTTTACTACAAAGCTTTACCCAAAGCTCGGCGCAGCTGTCTGATCCAGACATGATGGTTAACCCGCTAAATAACTGGTTCTTTGCTTCTGCTTCTTGTTTACCTATTGTGGCTACCATTTGGTACATCACCGATAAAATCGTTGAGCCTCGCCTACAAAAAAATAGCCCGATAGCCGACGACTTAGACGTAGCTTCTGACATGCATTCTACCAGCAAGCAAGAAACCTTCGCGTTTCGTGTAGCAAGCTTAGTAATGTTAGCCTTAATCGGCTTATTGGTTGCAGCCGCATGGGGAGAAGGTTCTAGCTTGCGTGACGCAGACGGCTCGCTCACCAGCTTTAGCGCACCAATGATGCAAATCATCGTGCCACTTATCTTCATCTTCTTTGTGATTCCAGGTGTGGTATTTGGCTACTTAAACGGTAGCTTCAAAAACTCTGATGACGTAGTGGCTGCCATGTCTAAAACCATGGAAACCATGGGCCACTACATTGTTATGGCCTTCTTCTGCTCTATGTTTGTATGGGCCTTTGGCCAATCTAACATTGGCGTACTTATGGCAGTGAAAGGTGCTAACTTCCTGCAAGCCATTGGTATGGGCGCGCCCGCAACCATTGTAGGCATGATTGTGTTGGTGGTGTTAATTAACTTAGCAGTGGGTTCTTCATCAGCTAAATGGGCATTAATTTCGCCAGTTCTAGTGCCAATGCTAATGCAAATGAACATCTCACCAGACTTAGTGCAGGCCGCTTACCGCGTTGGTGATTCTAGCTCTAACATCATCACTCCATTAATGCCTTACTTCCCCTTGGTTGTAGTGTACTGTCAGAAATACGTAAAAGGCACCGGCATCGGTACTTTAGTAGCTACCATGCTGCCATATTCTATTGCTCTGGCCATTTTCTGGACGATATTCCTACTGGCTTATTGGGCACTAGGTTTACCACTGGGTCTTGGCGCAAGCTACGTATACCCAGCACCTCTGTAGCAGTAAGTAATTCACTATTTGAAACTAAAAACGCGCCCATAGGCGCGTTTTTTATGCTGCTTTAACCTTACCCCGCTAACCACATTGGCAAAGCTAAGGAGACTTGCGGAATAAATGTAGTGAGCACTAAGGCGACTAAAATAGCGATGTAAAACGGCCATATCGATTTTACTGCTGATTCCATCGGTACCTTACCCACCGCGCAGCCAACAAATAAACATGCACCCACTGGTGGCGTACATAAACCTAGCCCTAAGTTCATCATTAAAATCATGCCAAACTGCAAAGGGTCGATACCTAATGATTGCGCCACAGGCAAAAATATTGGCGTGCAAATTAATATCAACGCTGCCATGTCCATCACCATACCTAACAGCAATAACATCAGGTTAATCAGCAAAATGATCACAATCGGGTTATCGGAAATACCACTAAGAAAATCAATCATTTTGCTCGGCACTTGGAAGTAAGTAAGCATGTAAGCAAAGGCTGCCGCACAGGCGATTAACACCATCACCATCGAGGTGGTTTTCACCGAGTTAACCACCGCCGTTTTAAATTTGTCCCAGGTAAGTTGACGATAAACCACTACTGTAACCACCAGCGCGTAAATAGTGCCAAAGGCGCCAGATTCAGTCACAGTGAATACGCCCGATAACACCCCGCCCACAATAATTACTGCAGTAAGCAAACCCGGTAAGGCCACTACAAAGTGAGTAAATAGCACCACAAAACCGGGGAATTTTTCCGCTGAATAGCCGCGTTTTACTGCAACGATGTAAGCGGTAATCGCTAAACATACACACATTAATACGCCCGGCACGACGCCGGCTAGAAACAGCTGGGAAATAGAAATACCACCGCCGGCTGCTACTGCATACAAAATCATATTGTGGCTAGGCGGGATCATAATGCCGGCAATCGAAGACGTTACCGTTACATTCACTGCATAGTCTTCGTCGTAACCTTTTTTCTTCATTACCGGAATGAGGATCGAGCCTAATGCAGAAATATCGGCCACCGCCGAACCCGAAATGCCGCCAAATAACATTGAAGACATAACATTCACTACACCTAAGCCGCCGCGCACCGCTCCAACCGCCGAAGACGCAAAACGCACTAAGCGCATGGCAATACCGCCATGAAACATCAATTCGCCAGCAAAAATAAAAAACGGGATAGCCATTAAGGAAAACACGCTAATGCCAGCAGTAATCCGCTGAAACGCAATTAGCAGCGGTAATCCTTCGTAAGCAAAAGCAGAGACCGCAGCAATGCCTAAAGCAAACGCCACTGGCGTGCCAATAATCACCCCAATTACAAACACAGCCATCAAAATAACTAAACCCATAACCTAATCCTTTAGTACCGCTAGCGCATAAGGGCCGCTTTTACCCGATGAAATAAATGAATAAGATGACCAATTGAATAAAGCAAAACCAAGCCGCCACATAGCATAATGGGAATAGCTCTAATCCCTTCAGGCACACCCAGCAAGGGGATGTCAGAACCCCACTTAAACAGCATTAGTTGGTAACTGTTTACCATCATTACGCAGCCAAATATGGCCAGAGAAAGTTGCGAAATTAGCTGGAATAACTGCTGCAACCAAAAGGGGCTGCGGTCGTAAAAAAAAGATACGCCCAAGTGAGTGTTTTTATGAATACCTACCGAGGCTCCTAAAAATGCAATCAACACCACCAGCAACAGTGATAGTTGCTCTACCCAAGTGGGCGTGGAGTTCAACACATATCGGCCAAACACCAACCAGCCAAAAGTTAGTGTAAGCACCACTAAAGCAATCCCCGCCACTAACAAGCTAAGCTGGCTTAAGTAATCAAGAAACCGATCGTAGCGCGAGCGCTTAAGCGCATCAGCTTGCTCAAACATAAGCACCTCTAAATAACAAAAAAGCACCACCCTCAATCAAATCACTGATTAAAGGTGGCGACGAGAACTCGATTACTTAGTGTTTTTAATCAACATAACCAAAGGTTTAAGCTCTGGGTTCTCACCCAAATACTTGTCATACACTGGTTGCATCGCTAATTGGAAAGGTTCTTTTTCGCTAATTTCGTTTAGCTTAACGCCGGCTTTAACGACCTTGTCTCGGCTAAATGCTTCGCGTTGCGCCCACAAATTTCGCTGCACTTGAGCAGACTCTTGCGCTGCTTCTATTAACATTTGCTGCTGCGCCTCTGGCAGACGTCGGAATGCACTGGCATTTACACATAGGCACTGGGGAATAATTAGATGTTGTGATAACGAGTAGTAACCGGCCACTTCAAAATGTCCCATCGATTCGTATTCAGGCCATCCATTTTCGGCACCATCAACAACACCGGTTTTAAGCGACTGATATACTTCTGCATAAGCAATTGGAGAAGGGTTACCACCTAGCGCCGATACCATGCCAGAATACAAATCATTGTTCATCACCCGCACTTTCATGCCGGTAATATCTGCAGGTTGAGTAATCGGTTTTTTGGAGTTATAAAACGAGCGCGCTCCTGCGTCGTACCAAGCTAAGCTAATTAAGCCTTTTTTCTCCATAGCGGCATTAATTTGATCGCCTACTGCGCCATCCATCGCTTTGTGCATATGGGCGACATCGTCAAATACAAAAGGTAGCGACAATACATTAGCTTCTTTCACTATCGGACCAATAGGGCCAAGGCTAAAGTTGCCAATTTCTAAGCCGCCAATGCGCACTTGTTCAATGGCGTCGGGTTGATTGCCTAATACGCCAGCATGGTACATTTTAATACTAAAATCGCCGTTGGATTTCTGCTCGACCAATTCAGCAAATTTATCCATGCCCACGGTGTTTGGGTAACCCGCTTTGTGAATATTCCAGCCTTTCCACTCTGTAGCCTGTGCGCTAACACTTAAGCCTAGTGCCAAACTTAGTAAACTAGCCGAAAGTAACGCTTTGTTACGCTGTTTCATGTCCCGTCTCCAAATCATCCATAATTCACGCGCGCACAATCCAAACCTTGGAACAGCTGAGCGAGCAGCATAGATTGGCAACGCCAATCACTAGGGTCTGTTGATCTTTGCTGATGGTTTTTGCAGCAATTTATTAGCCATTTAGGCAAGGCAGTGAGTGTGCAGTTAAGTGGGCTTAATAATCACTCGCTAACGCTGAATAAATGGCTAAGAAATGCTGCCCAATGGGTTCGGATAAGCGAACTTTACTCTTTGTTAAGCACTTCTTGCTTAGCCCACTAGGCTTCTAAGTGCTCGCCGCGATTAAAGCCCGCTTATCTCGAACAAAATTTCAACACCAAAGATCAACAGCCCCTGGTAATACAATATTGCTAATGATTAGATTTTAGACAAGCTGAATAGCAAATATTTATAAAGTAAATGCGAACAACACATCAAATAGACGAAAGGAGTAGAAGAGCAATAGCTAAACTAAGAGCCACGCCACAGATTAGTATTACTTTATGATGTAAAGAAATTTAGTCGGCTAGTTATCGGGATACACCACCATCCCTAAGCTTTCTATTAAGGCCTCCATTTGCCAGCTAAAAATCTTTACCCCAGACAAATCTATCTGGCGTATATCAATACCGGCAATATCAGCATTACGTAAATCAGCTTGAAACAACTGTAAACCTTGGTAAGTGCTTGGCGAAAATATGCTAGCGCTAAGATTCGCGCCCTCAAGGTTTACTCGGTTTAGCACAGCTTCACTCAAGTTACAGCCATGCAAATCGCACTTAGCTAAGTTAACCCCTTCAAAATCGCTCAAACTAAAGTTGCTATGGCTAAGATTGGCAGCACTAAATACTACTTTTCTGCTCACGGCCTTGGAGAAGTCGGCAAACTCAAAGCGGCAGCCTTGCGCATGACAATGCTCAATCACCACATCAAATAACTCAGCTCGGCTAAAGTTAGCAGTAGAAATATCGCAGGCTTTAAATTCGGCTTGGCAAAGGTCTGCACCGCTAAAGTCACAAGCGCGTTGGCGTTTTCGGTCGTATAAGCCGCAGTTAATAAATCGGCTCGCAGTTAAAACCGCCCCACTAAAATTACAATTAAGCAGCTGGCAACGTTCAAAACTCAGCTCGGTTAAATTAGCTTCACTAAAATCGCAATCCACAAAAATACACTGGCTAAAGCTAAGGTTAGTTTGCTCAAGCATACTCCAGTCTAATTCACAGAATTGACGATGCTCAACTAAGCCCTCGTTATCACTTGGCTCGAACAGATATTCGACAGGCTGTTTGGCTGCCAACAGGGTGGTAGGCTCTGTCATAGCGATGCTTCCTTATGCTGCAGGCTTAGCTTTGCGTGAGGTCTTTTTGGCTGAACTTCCCGCGCGCTTGGTATAGCTTCGGCTGCCGCCTTTATTGTTGGTTCGCTTTTTTCGATAAGCTTTGTTGCTAGCAGGTTTAGCCAAACCAGCAAAAGCTTGCGCATTTACACTAGCACTCTGCTCAACCAATTGGCTCAGCTGACCTTGCATGCCTTGCATAAAACCTTGGTAGCTTTGGGCTTTTTGACTAATGGCATTAAGTTGGGTTTCCCAGTGGGCGGTCATGTCTGGCCAAGTGCACAACGCTGGGAGCGCATTGATTAAGGCCTTGCCACTGTCACTGGCATGAATTTGTTTAGCCTGGCGCAGTAAAAAGCCACGCTTGAATAACAGCTCTAAAATGCCTGCTCGCGTAGCTTCGGTGCCTAAGCCATCGGTATCTTTTAACACCGCTTTTAAGCTGGGATCTTGCACGTATTTAGCAATGCCGGTCATAGCGGCTAGCAAGGTGGCATCGGTAAAGGCTTTTGGAGGCTGGGTTTGTTTATCTAGCACTCTAGCATCCACACACTGCAGCACTTGCCCTTGCTTTAGCGGCGGCAGAGTAGCCATGTCTTCTGCCGACTTTTTCTGCGGAAACAATGCCTTCCAACCTAGCTCTTTAATCTGGTTAGCGGTGGCTTTAAAGTGCCCATCGGCAATAACAATATTGGCCTCGGTATGGGCGTACTGATAATGCGGATAAAACTGTAGTAGATATTGGCGGGCAATCAGCTCATACACATTGCGTTCAGCCTCACCTAATTTCGCCACTGCATAACGCTTCTCGGTAGGAATAATCGCATGGTGGGCTTCAACTTTAGCATCATTCCAAGCCTTGCTGCGTTTAGTTAAATCGGCGTCTACACAGGCCTTTTCTAGGTGCTGACTATTAGCCTGAATAGCAGCTACCACCTTAGGCGCTTCAGCATGATGCTGCTTGGGTAGATAACGGCTATCGGAGCGAGGGTAAGTAATTAAGTTATGTCGCTCGTACAAACCCTGACATATATCCAAAACCTGTTTGGCGCTATAAGCAAAACGTTTGGCTGCATCAATTTGCAAACTGGATAAATTGTAAGGCAGCGGTGGCGCTTGTTGTTTATCTTGCTGTTTAAGTGATTGCACCAAGCCCGCTTGCTGATTCACCCGTTTAACTACATGCTCTGCCAGAGGCCGGCTAAGCACCCGCCCTTCTTCATCTTGATAAGGTTCGCAAGCTTCACTAGGTTGCCACAGCGCGGTAAAAGCTTCTGCTTGCTCGGTGTGCAGATGAGCTTCTACTTGGTAATACGGGCGACTAACAAATTCGGCGATCTCTTGGTCACGCCGTACCACTAAACCCAAAATAGGGGTTTGTACTCGCCCAACCGACAGAACTCCTGAGTAACCTTGCTGCTGGCCTTTTAGGGTATAAGCGCGAGTTAGATTAATGCCATATAACCAATCGGCGCGAGAGCGCGCCAATGCAGAGGTAGAAAGTGCAGAAAACTCTTGATTGGATTTTAGCTGTTTTAAGGCGCGACTTACTGCCGCTGGGTTTAAATCACTAATCAACAAACGCTGACATTGCTGCTTAAGAGTCACTTTGGCTTTGCTGTGTTCAATCACTAAATCTACCAACAATTGGCCTTCACGGTCTGGATCACCGGCATGTACAATACTGCTGGCTTGTTTCACTAAGCTTTTAATCGCTTTAAGCTGCGAAGCGGTTTTAGATTTGGCTTTCCACTGCCATTTGTCGGGGAAAATAGGTAAGTGTTCTAAGCGCCATTGCTTAAATTTGGCGTCGTAATGTTCTGGTTCGGCTTGCTCCAACAAGTGACCAATGCACCAAGTAACGCAATCGCCATTGGCCAGCTGAATATAGCCATTATGCTTTTGTTGAGGTTTAGGCAATACCGCGGCGATGGCGCGGGCAAGGCTGGGTTTTTCGGCAATATATAAACGCAATGGACTACAACAACTGTGATTTTATACAGTTATTGTAGCCACTTTTAACACTTAGCCAAGCATTTGTTGGCTAAGTTTGAGGGTAGCAGCCACATTTTTAGCAGATACAAATAGGTTTTGCTCAGCTTCGCTTAATGCTTGAGAAAGATCGCAAGGCCCCGGCACTACCGAAAATACCGCATCAATACCGTGTTCATGCACCACTTCATAACCAGGCAACATCGCCCCGGCTAAAGCAATCACCGGCACTTTAAATTGCATGGCTATTTGCGCTGCGCCATAGGGCGTTTTACCGGCAATGGTTTGGCTATCAATTCGCCCTTCACCGGTTATCAATAAATCCGCCCCTTCTAAACTAGCCGCCAAATCCACAGCTTCGGTAACAATTTGCACACCGGGGCGTAATTCTGCCTGCATGAAAGCTAATAAGGCCGCGCCCATACCACCAGCAGCGCCACTGCCAGCAACATGCATAATATCAATGCCAAATTGGCTAAATACTACCGATGAAAAGCGGCCTAAAGCGGCATCAAGCTGGCGAATCATCTCAGGGCTTGCGCCCTTTTGTGGGCCAAACACCGCACTAGCACCGTGTTCGCCACACAGTGGATTGTCTACATCACAGGCTACTTCAATGTCTACATCGGCTAAGCGAGGATCTAAGCCCGAGATATCAATGCTTTCTAAGTCAATTAACTCGGCACCACCACGTTTTAAGGGCTTGTTGAATTTGTCATAGAACTGCGCGCCTAAGGCTTGCAACATACCAACACCAGCATCGTTAGTTGCACTGCCACCCAAACCAATAATGAGCTTACTTGCCCCAGCATCTAAGGCGGCGCTAATCAGCTCGCCAGTTCCATAGCTAGAGGTTTTACGCGGATCTCGCAAGGCCGGTTCAACAAGGTGCAAACCTGAGGCTGCGGCCATTTCAATTACCGCGGTTTGCTTGTCACCTAATACACCAAAAAAAGCTTCAACTTGATTACCACGTGGCCCGGCGGCCAACACTGGCATGATTTGCCCATTGGTGGCATCAACCATGGCTTGCACAGTACCTTCGCCACCATCGGCCAAGGGCACCTTGCAATATTCGGCATCGGGAAATACTTGCTGGAAGCCTTGTTCTATCATCTCGGCCGCTTCCATGGCGCTTAGGCTTTCTTTAAATGAATCGGGCGCAATTACTATCTTCATCGGCTTTCCTTTTCAATCTATAGGCTGGCTGCAAGTTACTGCTGGGGCAGACAATCTTGGGTATAACTGCGGATCTGCTCACTCAGTTGTTTCATTAACTTACCTGCTAATTGCCAGTGATGCCAGTACAACGGCACCCTAACTTGTAGGCTAGGTGTAAGGTTAATTAAACTTCCATCACCCAGATGTTTAGCCACTTGCAATCTTGAGTTAAGGCTATAGGCACCACTGGCTAAAGCCAGTTCCATAAAGGCTTCAGAAGAGCGTACTGTATGGCAAGGGTACTGCCCCGGGCTTAAAGAAAAATGCTCTAACAAAAATTGAATATGCATATCATCGTGCTGGTCAAACGACATGCCTGGCGCATGGCTTAAACTGTCTCTGTTCACTCCCTTTGGAAAAAATCGCTGCACAAAATCAGGTGTAGCCACACACAAATATTCCATGTAGCCCAAGAAATGACTATCACTGCCAGCAACAGGTGTTGCATGACTAGTGACACAGGCCAGCACCTCACCACTGCGCATGCGTTGCCAGGTGCGCGATTCATCTTCAACGTATAAATTCATCTCTACTCGTTGCTGTTGCAGGGTAGGTGTAAGTGCCGGAATTAGCCAGCTAGCAAGGCTGTCGGCATTAACTGCCAAGGGCAAGGCCTGCACCCGAGTTTCATCTACATTAAGCTGGTTAACTAGCTCGGTTTCTAGCTGTACCACGCGCTGATAATGCCCTAGCAGTTGCTGGCCTAACTCTGTAGGCATAAGCGGCTGAGAGCGAATTAACAACGGTTGGCCCACTTGACTCTCTAACGCTTTAATTCGCTGAGAAATAGCCGACTGAGTAAGATGCAAACGTTGAGCGGCTCGTTCAAAACTCTGCTCACTTAACACCGAGTCCAAGGCTTTTAACAACTTATAATCAATATCACTCAGCTTCATTAGCAAAACTTATCTAGCATTAAAATTATTAGATATATTAAAGCAGATCTTATGGTTATAGTCCTGCCATTGTTTTTGACGAGCTTAACTAATGATTGCGACTTACTTCACCGGCCTTAGCTTAATGGCAACTCTGATCATGCCCATCGGCATGCAAAATGCGTTTGTATTAAACCAAGGCATTCGCCGTCGCCATCACTTGTTAGTGGCAAGCTTTTGCTCTTTGGCCGATGTGTTTTTTATGTGTTTAGGGGTGTGGGGCGGCGCCAAACTGTTTAGCGCCTACCCTTGGTTGTTGTACACCATTAGCATACTAGGCGCTGGCTTTATGATGATGTATGGCTTTCAGTGTTTACAACGCGCTTGGCGAGGCGAGAGCAGCTTAGAACAAGGTGAAGCTAAACATGAAGTAAAAGCGATTATTCTGGCCTGCTGCGCCTTTACCTTTTTAAACCCCCATGTCTACATCGATACAATTGTCATCTTGGGTGGATTTGCCGCTAACATTAGCGTGGAACAGCGACCGATGTTTGTCGCTGGCGGAGTGAGTGCTTCATTTTTGTGGTTCTTTGGTTTAGCGCTACTGGGAGCCAAGTTAGCCCCTTTGTTAGCCAAGCCGCGCGCCCAGCAAGTTATCGACAGCTTAATTGGTTTAATGATGTTTGGTTTAGCCATTTACTTGCTCAAGTTTGTATTTGGCTAAATTTGATAGTTCTCCCGCTTGCCAATGTCGTAGTGCATTGGCTGGCGACACTTCTGGTAAGCAATATAAATGGCCAACGCTGCAATACTCAATAACAACAAACCACGCAAGTTTAACCAAGGGCTAAAACGCAATAGGTAGTCAACAATTAACAAGACGCCTAACCAACGTAGCCAGCCTAATTGAAAACAAAAGCTCTCCTTAAATGCCAAGGCACCTACTACCAAGTAGAAACAAGCCAGCGCGGCATAAGAAAGCACTGGCCAGTGCCACAGGTAAAATGCCATTGCTAACCATAGCCCCAGCCACGCAGCCCCTTGCACCAAATAACGAATAGCTTTGCTATATAAGTGTAAATTAAAGGCTTGTAATGCAATGGCTGCAGCCAATAACCACAAGGGCTGCCACATCACACCAAGCACCAAGGCTTTATAGGCCGCAGCAGCAAAACTAAAACACAGTAATAACCAACCAACACGATAGAGGCTCACGCTAATTTTATCGATAGTATCTAGCTGTTCTTGATGCCCTACATCGGCCATGGTGTCACTCCTTTACTGCTATTAACGAGTTAGTGTTATTAGGGTCTATTGATCTTTGCTGATGGCTTTTGCAGCAATTTATTAGCCATTTAGGCAAGGCAGTGAGTGTGCAGTTAAGTGGGCTTAATAATCACTCGCTAACGCTGAATAAATAGCTAATAAATGCTGCCCGAAGGGTTCGGATAAGCGGGCTTTACTCTTTGTTAAGCACTTCTTGCTTAGCCCACTAGGCCTTGAAGTGCTCGCCTCGATTAAAGCCCGCTTATCTCGAACAAAATTTCAACACCAAAGATCAACAGACCCTAGTATCAATGCCTACTTAAGTCTCTGGCTAAAATTAGCGCCAAGCCAATAATTTGCAGAAACAAGGCTAAGTTACGTAGGCTAGAGATCCAGCCCATTTGCTCGGTGTAATCATCCATCAAATCGAGATTTTGCAAATACCAATTATCAATTCGATTACGTTGTTGATCTTGGGCTTTAGCGATCTGGTCATCTAAGAGTGGAAGATTCTCTAGATCAAGAGGAGGCAACGACGCCATATCTAACCAATATTTTAAATCGTTTTGCAGCAAAGTTTGAACTTGGGACGGAATGGTTTGCTGATTGTGAGCAGCACTGGTGAGTAAACTTAAAATAAGCTCTCGTTTGCGTTCTAAGGCATCTATTTGCAACCAAGTTTGTCGAATTAAATTATCGTTGGCGGTTTGTTGCTGTACCAATTTGTGGGCGTCTTGGCTGACTCGGTCGATATAAAAATTGGTCATTAGCGCAGCCACCACATTGAATAGCAATCCAATAGAAACCAACACTTGCGTACGTGTGATTGACCAAGCCATAACCCTTCCCTTCACCACTAAGAAGCTCACGCTAAGATACAACAAGCACCTCTGCTAGCTGCCCGCTTAGTTGCTTAGCTGCCTTGTTACTTAGAACCTATCAACTAAGACCTACTTTAAGCGATTTGCATTTCTTATCTTCGCTTGAGCTTAAGTATGGTTAGTGCTTTGATTTATTACTAGGGTCTGTTACTTAGCGCAATTTTGATTTACGCGCGGCAAACACTTGTCGAGGTGAAAAGCCGGTGACTAAGGCGGTCCCCAACAGAATAACCATGGTGCCAACTACTGTGCTCCAACCAATGCTTTCTTGCAAAATCACACTACCCCAGAAAATGCCAAAAATAGGAATTAAGAAAGTAACCGTTAACGCCGACGATGCACCAACATCACTAATTAGGCGATAGTAGAGCAAGTAAGCCACTCCGCTACAGACCACACCTAAAAACACTACCGACAACAACAAATTACTGCTTGGCGTTTCAACGACCGGAAAAAACAACAAGGTGGGCAATACCAAAATGGTTGACGCCCACATGCCACCATGCGCATTAGCAAAAGGTTCAACCGATTTAGCCGAGTGTGCATAACTACTGGCAATGCCATAACACACGGCAGCGCCAATAGACGCAGCAATAGCCAATTTAGCGCCAGGCTCAAGGCTGGCGTTATCAAACCCCACCAAAATCGCCACGCCCACTACACCAATCAGTAAGCCACAGACCTTTTTCATCGGTAACGCTTGGCGCAGCCATAAGGCAGAAATTATCGCCCCCCATATTGAGGCGGTGGCATTAAGAATAGACAGCAAAGAAGCCGACAAGGTTTGCGCGGCATAGGCCAGCAATAAAAATGGCAGGGCGGAGTTGAAAAAGCCCAAGATGAAGTAGTGCCGCCAGTGCTGCATAAGCTGCAGTTTCTTTTTTAAGAAATAGCCTACAACCAATAAAAACAATGCCGCAAAACCCACCCGCAACTCTATCAGCATGGCGGGGCCAAGCACTGGCGCAGCAATGCGCATAAACAAAAACGAACTTCCCCAAATCGCCGAGAGCAACAACAAGCGAATAACACTGGCTAGTTCCATTTAGCTTCCCTAATCCTTAAATCAAAAATGCAGTGTGCAACAAACTAAAATAACAAGCGACCCGATAATTGCTCACAACAAAAAAAAGCCACCCAAGGGTGGCTTTTAGCAAGTAAGCAAACAGCTTAGCGAGCGGCTTTAATATGGTCAGCAATTAAGAATGCCAACTCTAAAGCTTGGTCTGCATTTAAGCGTGGGTCACAGTAGGTGTGGTAACGCTGGGCTAAATCATGTTCAGTGATCTGGAAAGCACCACCGACACATTCGGTCACGTTACGGCCAGTCATTTCAAAGTGAACACCACCCGCGTAAGTGCCTTCGGCTTTATGAATTTGGAAGAACTGCTGAACTTCACGTAGTACGTCATCTACGCGGCGCGTTTTGTAACCATTTGGCGCTTTAATGGTATTGCCGTGCATTGGATCTGAGCTCCACACCACGTTTTTACCTTCGCGCTCAACCGCTTGAATTAACGCAGGTAAGTGGTCTGCCACTTTATCTGCGCCCATACGTACGATTAAGTTCAAACGACCCGCTTCGTTGTTCGGGTTAATAATATCGATAATGCGTAATAGCTCTTCTGGATCAGTAGTAGGGCCGGCTTTAAGGCCAATCGCATTTTCTACGCCACGTAAGAACTCGATGTGAGCATGGTCGATTTGACGAGTACGATCGCCAATCCATAACATGTGTGCCGAACAGTCGTACCACTTACCAGTAAGGCTGTCACAACGTGTTAAAGCTTGCTCGTAAGGAAGCAACAAAGCTTCGTGCGAAGTGTACAAGTTGGTTTCACGCAACTGAGGCGCAGTAGCTGGGTTAATACCACAGGCGCTCATAAAGGCCAGTGACTCTTCAATGCTGCCAGCTAATGCTTCGTAACGCTCACCTAGTGGGCTTTTCTTAATGAAGTCCAAGTTCCATTTATGAACCTGGTTTAAATCGGCTAAACCACCTTGAGCAAAGGCACGTAGCAAGTTCAAGGTTGAAGTTGATTGGTTGTAAGCTTCGATCATACGCTGCGGATCAGGCACACGACTTTTCTCGTTAAAGTCGATGGCGTTGATGATGTCACCACGGTAAGAAGGCCAGCTTTCACCATTAATGGTTTCCATGTCTTCACTACGCGGCTTAGCAAACTGGCCAGCAATACGGCCAATTTTAACCACTGGTTTTTGACCACCAAAGGTTAACACCACTGCCATTTGCATTAGCGCTTTAAAGGTATCGCGAATATGACTGGTACGGAACTCATCAAAACTCTCAGCACAATCACCACCTTGTAGTAAAAATGCTTCACCCTTGGCTACTTTGGCTAAGTCTTCACGTAAAGCGCGTGCTTCACCAGCAAAAACTAGCGGCGGCTGATCAGCCAAATACTTCTCGGTTTGTTGAAGCTTTTCTTGATCAGGGTAAGTAGGTAATTGTTTTACTGGTTTGTCTCTCCAGCTTGAGGGTGTCCATTGCGTCATGTTGCGTTCCCGAGAGTGCTCTAAAAACTCCCATAATAGGCATTCTAGAGCGCATGAAAAGCGCTAATTTTAGTTTTTTTATGCGAGCTTAATTTTTTATTACTTCAGCGCAACAATAAAACGTAAATAACAACAAAAAAAAACAACTGAAACAGCTCACATTTTCATACAAATCTACGCTTTGGCCCATAGGGAGGGCACTGCACATTTGTTAACATGATCAACAAGATAACCACTTCTATGAAACCTATGAAACAAGCATCAGCAACCTTAAAAGACGTAGCCAAAGTAGCAGGCGTATCTCATCAAACGGTAGCTCGCGTGGTGAGAAAGTCACCCAAAGTTGCTGAAAAGACACGTATTAAAGTTGAGAAAGCCATTGCCGACTCTGGCTACTTGCCAAATCGCATGGCTCAGCAGCTGGCTCGAAGAAAATCTCTCACGCTGGGTTTTGTCTCAATTGATATCTCCTTACACGCTATTTCGAAAATTGCAGAAGGCATTCGTAAAGAAGCAGCGAAGCAAGGTTTCACCTTATCAATCTCAACCATGAATGAGCTAAATCCAGATGCTTGCAACCAAGCTATCGACGAACTGCTTGGTCAACAGGTTGATGGTTTGATCATTAATACCTCGGTGACCCACACGATGATCAAACAGATTCTAGAACGCGGCAATTTGCCCCCTTGCATCTTCATCGACTTTGATAAAACCAGCGAAGCCTTGCAGGTATCTCATGATCAAGTTGGCGGGGCTAGCCTCGCTGCGCAGCACCTTATCGATTTAGGCCATACCAAGATCGCCCTAATTAACGGTGCAGAAGACACCTGTGTGGCTCATTGGCGTGAAACAGGTTGGTTAAACACCTTAGAAAATGCCGGGCTTAAACCGGTACACACCATTCATGGTAAATGGAATGCTCGTAGCGGTTATCAAGCTACGATAGATTTGCTCGATGCTGGCCACGATTTTACAGCGCTACTGGTGGCTAATGATGAGATGTGCTTAGGTGTGTTACGCGCCCTAAATGAGCGCCACATTAAAGTGCCAGAAGACATATCAGTAGTGGGCTTTGATAACCACGAAGACAGTGAGTTTTATAACCCGCCGCTTACCACTGTTGCGCAAGACTGCCTAGAACTGGGTGAAAAATCGGTAAGTTTATTGATGCAACGAATGAAAGAGCAAGCACCCGAGCAAGCACAAGTGTTATTGCCAACTCACTTGGTGCAACGCCAAAGCACAGCGCCAGTAAAATCTTAAGGTCTTTAGCGAAGGACTTAGCGCTTAACTAAGGCTGTTTCATTGGCAAACCGCGGCTACGTTTTGTGTGCTCGCCATATACACGCGCCCAACCTCAGTTGTTCAAATTGAGCCTTAAACGAAGAATTCAACGGGCTACATGCATACAAGCCAAACCTGACCGAACAGCTTGCAGCAGCCGGCGGATCGCTTTGCTCCGCTGAGGTAGCCCCAAGTTGATGCAAGTGAAAAATCCGCATTTGCTGATAGTTAACACCGTCTTTAGCATACTCAATTAAAAAGTCTGGCCCGCGACGACTTAAGCGATACCAAATGTGTTGTGGAGTTGCGATGTCTGTCGTGGCCCAATCGGAATAACCTAAGTTAGTGACCACCGATCCCAGCCGCGATAAGTTAGCTGTTTCATACTCAATAGAAGCTTTAAACCAGTTCTCGTCGTTGAGGTAAATAATCACCCCAGCTTGGTCAAACTGAGCTTGATAATTGAAGCTTACTTTCACGCTCAGGCTAAAGTTGTCTGCTCGCTCAATCAATAGTGCCGGCGCATTGTCATTGCGAAAACCATAATAGGAGCGCTGCCAGAAATCGGTATTGGCTTCAGTTTCGATCACTAACTGGGTTTCTTCTAAAACAAATTGCTTAGGGCGGTTAATCCATTGCCCCTGTGAAAAATCTTTCATCATTTCACTCCTGCTGGCTTAGGCCCTTGGCGAATAGCGCGCTAGCTTGTGTTGTAAGCTCCGCTTCACCGTGGGCCACTCATGATTAGTGATTGAAAACACCACCGTGTCACGATAACACCCTTGATCATCCACACTATGGTTACGCAAAACGCCATCTTGTTTCGCGCCTAAACGGGCAATCGCCGCGCGCGATGCTTGGTTATGCCAGTGGGTTCTAAACTCTACTGCAATCGAATCAAGCTGCTCAAACGCGTAGCCTAACAGCAGCAACTTACACTGAGTATTTACCACCGAACGCTGGTAACGTTTAGCGTACCAGGTATAGCCAATTTCCAAGCGTTTATTCACCACATCGGCATTGCAAAAACGGGTTGCACCAATCAATTTATTTGAGTGTTTATCCAGCACTACAAAGGGCAAAGCCACACCTTGCTGCTTTTGCAACAAAGCACTATCCAAATACGCATCAATGTTGCTGGCGTTAGGCACGCTGGTATACCACAGCTCACTCAAATTGCCATCGGCCTCAGCGCTGAGCAAGGCATCTCGATGACTTGGTAACAAAGGGCTAAGCAATACATCATCACTGGCTAACTCGGTTTCGATTAAGTAAGGCTGTTGACTCATCGCGCATTCCAAATTGGCTATTTAGTACAGCTCAGATTAATACGCAAGCAGATGAATAGAAAGCAAAAAGTGTGATTAAAAATCAAACTACAGGCGCGGTTGTTTTGACTACACTTAAGCGTAGTGATTGCAGCATCGTTACTCTCTATGGTTGGCTGCAACAAGCAAACTTTCACAACAAACTAAGGATCATTATGGGCATCATTATTTGGTTACTGATTGGCGCGGTAGCGGGTTGGTTAGCTGGCAATATTATGAAAGGCGGCGGCTTTGGCGTAGTGGGCAATATTGTAGTGGGTATTGTGGGTTCGGTAATTGGAGGCTTTGTCTTTGGTTTACTGGGCTTTGGCAGTACCAGTATGCTGGGTTCGCTGATTACCGCTGTAGTGGGCGCAGTTATATTGCTCTACATCGTGAGTATTGTGAAAAAATAAGTCGCAAAAGATGAAACAAAAAAGCCAGCTAATTAGCTGGCTTTTTTAATTATTTAAGACTTGATTAACCTTTCACAGCACCTGCTGTTAGGCCGTCGATCAACTTACGAGAAGTCATCACAAACAAAATCATTAATGGCACTACCGCAATGGCGGCACCGGCACAAATTGCACCCCAAGGTACCTGGCCAGTACCTTGCAGCGCACGTAGTGCTAGCGGCACGGTAAACATCTTCATGTCGTTCATTACAACCAATGGGCCCATGAAGTTGTTCCACTGACCAATAAAGGTAATAAGACCAAGCGTACCAAAGGCAGGTGTAATAAGTGGAACCACTACACGCCAGTAGATAGCAAACTCGTTACAGCCATCCATACGAGCCGCTTCAATAAGCTCTTTTGGAATCGCACTTGAGATGAACTGACGCATCATAAAGATACCCATTGCACCACAAGCCATTGGAATGTAAAGCGCACGTGGTTGGTTCATCCATTCCAGCTTAGACATAATCAAAGCGGTTGGAATCATGCCCAAGAATGGAGGTAATAACATGGTGCCCATAATCAAAATGAACATTAAGTTACGGCCTTTGAACTCAAACATGGCAAATGCATAACCCGCCAACGAACAGAAGAATAAGTTCAATATGGTAGTAATTAACGCTACGTAGAAACTCAAACCAATGTTGTGCCAAAAGTACGGCAATGCGTCTAACAAAATACCTACGTTGTTAATGAACTCTCCACCAAACCACACTGGGGGTGGCACCGACAAAATCGATGAGTTGGTATGCGTTGCAAATACAAACATGAAGTAGAACGGGGCCAACATGATGATTGAGCCCATCCCCACGATGAAATAAGCAATGATATGGCTTTTAGTTAATTTATTCATAATTCGGTCCTACTTCTTCTCACCGAGCAATTTATTGTTACCCCAGGTGAGGAAGGCAATCAGAGCAAACAGAATCCAAGAGATTGCTGATGCAGTACCAAAGTCACCCTCTACGAACGCGGTAATGTACATGTGCATTGCAGCTGTTTTACCTGCTTGCTCAATACCACCGGTACCGCCAGTAATAATGAATGGTTCTTCAAATAACTGCAGGTTACCAATAATGGTTAAGGTTACTGCGAAGAACATCATAGGCTTAAGCATAGGTACAGTGATGTACCAGAATTGCTGCCAACGTTTAGCACCATCTACTGTTGCCGCTTCGTATAAATCTTTTGGAATGGTTTGCATTGCAGATAAGTACAATACCGTGTTCCACCCCACGTAGCGCCAGAACACTACGAAAGCAATCATCGTTTTAGTATATTCAGGACGGTTCCAGTCAATATTGGCGGTTGGGAATAACCAAGCCAAAGGTTGAATGTCGCCAACTGTCCAGTTACCTGCCGAAGTGAACAGCATGTTAATCATGCCGAAGTCACGCGAGAACAAGGTAGTGAATACCAAAGAAATCGCCACCGACGAGGTAATGAAAGGTAAGAAGTACATACCCACTACCGTGTTACGGCTGCGTTTAAAGCTGGTATGTAAAAAATAAGCCAGTGGTATAGCTACTACGTGCTGGGGAATACCCGCAGCCAAGGCTATCCAAATCGTGTTGTAAACAGATGTTTGGAACCAATCATCGGTTAAGGTAAAGGTAAAGTTCTCGATACCTACCCATTCCATGGCGGCTAAACCAGCTGCCGGCTCCCAGTAATGAAACGATAGAAATAAAGAAAACAGTAAGGGAAATAACCCAAACACAGCAAAAATAACAAAAAATGGACTGACAAATACGTAAGGAGCCCACTTATAGCCACTAGCATTTAGTCGCTGCTTTAGGGTCCGCTTTCTAATTTTAACTACTGGTGGTCTTACGGCAGACTCGACAGAAGACATCTTTAACTCCCGACAAAAAGAAAGAGAGGGAGGCGAGCTCCCTCAGTGTTAATATTAACGTCTAGCGCGACGTTTGATTTGTTTCGCAGCGTCAGCTAACACAGTGTCAATGTCAGCGTCACGCTCTAGTACAGCTTCTAAAGCATCGTTAATGATTTGCTCAGCAACTGGATCATGCTTGTGTACGTCCATTGCTGGAATACGGTCAGCAGCTTCTTTCCACTCTACGCGAGCCACTTGGCCGCCTAAGTACTCAATTGGCTGATTAACAAAATCATCGTTTTGAGCTTCAATAAGAGCAGGGAAAGCGTCTAAGTCACGGAATGCAGCAATTTGCATTTCTTTGTTCATAGTCATGAACTTAATGAATTCCCAAGCTGCTTCTTTGTTTTTAGCTTTCTTAGGAATACCGTAGAACGAACCACCCCAGCTAGCGTATGCGCCTGCAGGTAGGTGAGAAGAGCGCCATAAGCCTTTACTTTCTGGTGCAATCCAACCGTTTAAGTGACCGCCTAACCAAGCACCCATCATTTGAGAAGCGATAGTGCCGCGACGTAGACCTTCGGTCCACTCAGAGCTCCATGCGCCTACTTGAGCATCGATACCTGCTTCACGAACCGCTTTCGCTAAACGGAATGCTTCTTTAAAGCGGTCTGACTCAACAGTGATAGAGTTATCTGCATCAAAGTAGATGCCTTGGCCGTCTTTTAAGCCACTGCGAATTACGATGTCTTTGATATCTGTCGCACTTGAAACAAGGTAAGAACCTGTTGCTTCCTTAATTTTCTTACCAGCTGCAATGTAAGAGTCCCAATCTTTAGTTAGGTCTGCTTTCGTTACACCTGCTTTTTCTAAGATATCTTCACGGTAGAACAATGCACCCGGGCCAATATCGGCTGGGATAGCAGCCAAAGTACCACTACCACCGGTAGCTAGTGGAACAGTGAACTTAGAGAATAGTTTTTCGTATTGCTCTGCGCTGTAAGGAGCGGCACGCAGATCTTCTAAGCCACCAGAAGCTGCAAAGCGGCCAATGTAGCCATATTCAATACCCATTACGTCAGGCAGGTTACCGCCAGTCGCAAGAGCAGTAGTCATTGCATTGTGGTGGTCACCGTATGCAAGTGAAACTAATTTAATTTCTACTTCTGGGTGAAGCTTTTTGTATAGCGGAATTGCTGAGTTTACCGCTTGGTCAAAGCTTGGGAATGAAGCAACTGTTAGGGTAGTTTTTGCCCATGCTGACGTTGCGGTTAACGCCAGCGTGGTGCCTAGGGCTAACGCTACTGTTCCAAGTTTCTTTTTATTAAACATCCTATTCTCCTAAGTACATGAACTTTATTATTATTCAATGTCGCAATTGGCTAGTGCGCCTACGCTTTTACAAGCGCTGGGAGTAACTAGTTCATTTTTGGCAAGATTGCCTTTCCGGTTTCATTGTTAAACAAGTGGATCCGCGAGATATCGAAGAACAACTCCACTTTATCGTCCATATCAGCGTTTACATCATCAGCAATTGCCACTTCAGCAATAAAACGTGCACCATCCAGCTCACACTGCACGTGGTAGGTAGAACCAAGAAGCTCGACGCCGATAACATCAGCTTTCACGCTACCAATTGTTTCTGATTCAATAGAACGTTGATGTAGATACAGGTCACTTGGACGAATGCCCAAGGTACATACTTGGTTGTCTTCGCTGTACATCGCAGGTAAGTCGATGTGTTGGTCAGAGAATACCAAGCTTGATACTGTGCCAGCTTTCTTGATAGTTGCTGGGATCATATTCATTTCTGGTGCACCAATGAATGAAGCCACAAACTTGTTAGCGGGCTCTTCAAAGATTTGTTTTGGTGTACCTACTTGCTCAATGTAACCGTCTTTAAGAATCACGATGCGATCGGCCAAGGTCATAGCTTCTACTTGGTCGTGGGTTACATAGAGAGTAGTTGTGCCTAGCTTGTCGTGCAGGGTTTTAATCTCAGCACGCATAGAGCCACGAAGTTTGGCATCTAGGTTAGATAAAGGCTCATCGAATAAGAATACTTCTGGAGTACGTACCATTGCGCGGCCCATTGCCACACGCTGACGCTGACCACCAGATAACTCTTTTGGCTTACGTTGCAGCAATGGTGTTAGCTCCAACATGTCTGCCGCGTATTTAACACGCTTAGCAATCTCATCTTTTGCTACGCCGGTCATTTTCAAACCAAAGGCAATGTTTTGCTCAACGCTCATGTGTGGGTATAGCGCATAGCTTTGGAACACCATGGCGATGTTACGTTCCATTGGGTGTAGGTCGTTAACTAATTCATCGGCGATGAAAATCTCACCGTCTGAAATATCTTCCAAGCCAGCCAGCATTCTTAGCGTTGTTGATTTACCGCAACCAGAAGGGCCAAGCAAAACCACAAACTCGCCATCATTAATGTGCAAGTCGAAGCTTTTCACTACTTCCGTTTTACCAAAACGTTTTTTCAAATTATTAAATGTAACTGCTGCCATGATGTTTCATTTCCATAAGTTTTAATGTGGAGAGGCGTTAATATGAGCCAACAGATTCGCTCCGTTTCAAATCCCATGTAAGCGCTTTCTTGGAATCAACTTTAGCTAAGCCTGAAAAGGTCTTCAAACGAATAAAGGTTAAGATTTGAGGCCTGTCATAAAAAAAGCCAGTATCATGACAAATAGCAACAATTAAACTATAAAACATAATATTTACTGGCTAAAACCGCAGAACTGGCGGGAAACAGCCACCAAAAAAAACTCAATTATTTGTCTTAAGAAAGGCTTTCATAGTGTGAAAAACTATGTCAGAGGGGTATCACGCAAACTTTTGTCTGTATTGATTGGGTGTCATCTCCATCTCCTGCCGAAACAAATAATATAAATAGTGCTGGTTAGAGAAGCCCGCGGCATCGGCGATGGCGTCCACTGAAGAGGAGGTTGAAGTCAGCTGCTGCTTAGCAAACTCCATACGTACTTGGTGTAATTGCTGGTGTACCGTTTTACCAAGAACCTGTTTGAATCTTGTTTCAAGAGTTTTGCGAGATACCGCACAATAGTCGACAACTTGCTCCACTTTGATCCGGCGGTGAAAATTGCTGTTTAAAAAGAATAAGGCCTTAGTGATCAAGGGATCGGTTTGGGTAACGTTGTCGGCAGAAGCGCCACTCACCAACTCGGTAGCGGGTACCAAAACTTCACGTGCTGGCTTACCTTCGATTTGTTCTTGCAACACCGCTAAGGCTTGTTCACCAATTTGTCGAATGGGCAATACCGCAGAGCATAATGAAATGGGTGATAAAGCGCTTTCAGTAGGGTCTGCATCAATACCTATTAACGAATAGTGCTCGGGTACACTGATGTTTTGATCGTTGCATAGGCTGGCAAACTGCCTGGCCTGAGTATCAGAAGCTGCTACCACACCTACCGTGCTCTCTGGCGTCACTAACTCAGGCACCGTTAACTCTACATACTCGAGGCGATATTTAAGGGCAATTTTGGCTAGCGCAAATTTACGCTCTTTTACCCAAGGTGCGGTAAATGCTGGCACCCCGCTAAAGAAGCCAACACGACGAATACCTTTAGCCAAGAACGATTGTACGATGAGTTCTACAATGGCGAAGCTATCGGGGCTCACTCTTGCTAAATGAGTTTGAGAAGGAAGGCTTAAACGAGAACCAGAAATAGCCACTAAGGGCAGTGAAAGTTTTTCACAGAAGGCGGCCACTCCGGGTTTATCAAAATCGGCAATCACCCCACAAAAGCGATCAAGTTTCACCAAATTAGCTTCTGAAATAGTCATTACTTCAGGCTGCATCCAACGAGCCATAGGACTAGGGTTATGCGTAATGCCCTGCAATATCTCTCGGTCATAGGGATGTTTAACATCCAATAATAACAATACAGCGTTATCTTTACGCATTAAAAGGCTCCTTTGCTCCACACTAGCGGCCAATACCAGTATAAGAGTATTAGTACCTGTAACTTGGCTTAGCGGCTAGCGCTAAGCCAAGAATATTTGCAGTGGTACTAATTATTCGTTCAACCATAGGATGTTGGTCACACAGCGCGGATAATACAAACTACCTATTGGCTTACCCGAACTGAACTGATCGCAACATGCGTGTTTGCTTGCACCTAGTGTTTGCCAACGTTGGTGAGCAGCATCGGCTTCCACGCTATTGGCTAGGTCAATGTTTAATACTTTACGCGCAACGTATTGGTTTAAATAAATTTTACTTACCCAAGAGTTATCGGCGGTTGATGAGAGCTTCCATGCGCCATCAGGGTATAAACAATGCTCATCATTTAATATGTATTTTAGATGAGTTTTAAGTACTTTAATGTATTCCCCATAAGGGCCTTGTTCTGACACAGCCTCTAACAAACCCATCTCATAAGGGTAAACTATGGCTTCAATAGCTGGAATAATGGCACTGGTGGAATGCCCATCAAGCACTGCAGGAATATAGCCGAGTTGCGTATCAAAGCTGTTGCTTAACTTATCGGCGCAACGTTTAGCGGCGGCGAGAGCAATCTCTGCTTGCTCGCTTTCACCCAGATCTTGCAACACTTTAGCAATGGCTAAATACGCTGCCCAACTCTTACCTGCTAGGTAAATATTGCCACGCGCTTGGCCTAAACTGTGATCGAGTGAATCGTAGGTGGTAATCTCGCCGCCTTGCTCAGTGCGAGCTGACTCAAAGCTCATAATGCCATCGCGCAGCTCAGCATCTGGGTGGTCACGATTAAGCAAAGACTGCAAACAATCAATTAAAGTACCGCGCTGCTCAATGGCAAAATCTTGGTCATTGGTTTTGCTTATGTAAACCCCACAACACAATACCCAGTTGGTTAGCTGCTCATAGGTCATGTGACTAAAGCACACACGGTCTAAACCGGCGACCTCATAAGAACTGTGGCCTTTTGGACTCCAGTTATTCGATACACCCATGTCGTGAGTGAATGAGATACCACCCTTATAGTTTTGCTCTGGCTTAGCCGGATCGAAGATCTCGTCATAAAAACTATATTGCTTAAGGAATTGTTCTAAGGTGTTTTTCACGGTCCACGGGTTTTGCTGCATCTCAAAAAACAGCATATCAACGGTTAGGTCGAGGGTATTCATCATCAAATACTCGCCTTCATTAACCACCCAGACTGGCTCGGTGCCATCAAATAACCACTGAGTAGAGCCGTAATAACTGCGGGTAGCATGCGCTAACAAAAACTGCTGATGACTATTTAGCTTGCTCGCACGTAGCTGCTTGTCTGACGCCTCAGCGATAGCTGCATAGCTGTCAAAGTGCTCTAGGCCGTAAGCAAGCACATCGGTTAAGCCAGTAAAATGCTGGGTGTAGTAATATTGCATAGCGCGGTTAAAAGTAACATTTCCGCCCAAGTAAAAGCCTAGCGCTAAACGCAGCGTAACTGTTTCACCGGCTTTCACGTCAATCATTACCCCAGCAGTGGGGCCTAACATAAAGCAGTCATTATTTCCCATTTTGCTCAAGGCACTTTGCACAGAAAAGTGGCTAAAAGCACGTGCGCCCGGGGTTTGTGTAGCAATACCGATGCTGTCACGACAGGTTACCCCTACCATGCCATTGGCATCGCCATCTAATAGTTTGTTCCAGCGTAATTCGTCACCTTGCAGGGCAAAAAAACCGGTCCAGTCTTTATCGGAAGCATTATTAAAACTCAGCTCAACATATACTGCAGGACAGCTAGCTTGTTTAAGCTTTTTGTGTTCTGCCAAGCTCGGATCAGGCACTTCAAAAAACGGACTCAACACCTTAAAAGAAATACCAGGTGCGGCAAACGTATCGCTAGCCCAAGCATAATCACGCTGGATATCGTCAAACAAGCGTTCCGTTAAGCTAGAAGTATCATCCTTTTGCACATAGCGTTCACTTTGATCGTTGGCACCTTTATAAAATGGAAACGCGTTAACTACACCTTCACCGTCTTGATAACCCACAAATACGTTACCGGCAAAAGGCGCTCCTAACTCCAGCCCCATTCCTCCATGCTCGCCAAACTCCCCTACTGTAAAACTCGCTAACGCGCCCATAGGCGAGTGGTGTGCATGAAAAAACTGCTGATTTTGTTCCATAATAACTCCCAAGGAATTAAGGCGCCGGCAAGCTAAACCTCACCAATTACTTTAAATAATTAGCGAAATCCACGCATTTTAGCGACCAAGATTAGTCAAAACTGTTAGCGCTAACAGAGCTACAAAACAGTGTAAGCGCTTTCATGAGATTTAATCTACCCAAGCTAGATAAGTGATTCAAAGAAATAAGCGGCAAGATTTGAGTTCTGTCATAAAAAGCTGGGGCTTTATGACATAAGGAAATAGCAGATTGAAAAAACGTAAAGGCATGTGGCAAAACAAACGCCGCAAGCGACTTCACCTTAGCTAGGAATAAGATGCTAAATAGTAGCTAGAGATTGCTAAGCACAGCTGACAAAGCCTTACAATAAAGCCTCTGAAGCCATAATCAAATTTCTATCAGTACTGTATATTGAAGACCCCAACCTTGCTCGGACGCATCAACAGGCTAAAAAGGATTCTGCGCCAATGCCCCTATTCAATAAATACTTATCGATAAAAATTACTGTTAGCCTGCTAAGCGCCATAGTACTCGCTGCCTGTGGCGGTGGAGGAAGCGAAGCTGCGGCCCCAGAGCCTGTGGCTCAAGTGCCGCAAAACAATATTGGCAATGCCTATATCCTTGATACTCACCCGGATGCAGGTTTGTTAACTGGCACTATAGCCATCACGCTAAACCAACAAACTGAAAATCCTAATGCAGCTGCAGATTCGGTGTGGGTTTATTGGGCCGATGAAAATGGACAAGCCAGCGGTGAAGCATGGTTTAAAAGCAGCGCCAATAACCCCTATTCTATTGCACTACCACCACAAAGCAGTATTCCAGCAAATACCAGCGCGCTAGTATTGCACCCAGCTAATGCTCAAGGTCTGTCTGAGCAAGGCACACTTGTTCAATTTCACGACTTTAAAGGTAATGCACAATTATCCGGACCAGGGGGGAGCTACTTAACCCCATGGCAATATGGCGACGACCGCCCACACATTGCCGTGCAACGCATTGATCATCAAGGCGGAGTATGTATTTTTGATAATGGCATAGTCAGTGTGGTTGATATGCAAAATCAAACCGACCCTCGTGCCCACGATGGCGCGCAAGCGGCGTTAACAGCCAACGAGCAAGCCTACCCTGCCTATGAGTTTTTGTGCAGCGACAACCCGGTTAATACTCACAAACCCTTAGCCGATGATCAGGGCATATGGACTTACTCGGCCATTAATGACGCCATGTTCTACGGCACAGTTGTATACAAGGTATTCTTAGAGCAACTCAAAGAACCGCCTTTGGCAGACAAATTGCGCATTAGAGTGCATTACGGTAGCCAATCCTCCCAGTATATTTTTTGGGATGGCGCTTACGCCAACTTTAGCGATGGAGTTCCTCTGTTTCTAAATTTAGCGACTCTCGATCATATCGCCCATGAAGTAGCCCACGGGGTGTTAAATAGAATTAGTCCGCTTGATGGATTTGAGCAGAACATTAGCGTAGATGCGCAAACAGTGCATGAAGCCTTTGCCGACATATCTGGAGTCATGGTGAAACATGCCTTTAGCGGCGGTGATGATGTATGGGTTCATGGTGAAGAATCAGCCGGTTATACCCGCCAGTTAGATCAAATCGAAACAGAAGGTGGTGCTATTGCCAGTTATCTAGATTATGAGGATGCAGGAGACAACTACTACCTGCGTATTGGCATGCTAAGTTACCCCTTCTACCTTCTGGCAAATAAGTGGGGAATTGCGCCAACTTACCAAGTTTATGTGAATGCTGCTAAACATTGCTGGCAACCAAACTTAAGCCTTGAAAGCGCCGCCCACTGTATCAAGCAACAAGCACTAGCGGCAGGTTATGCTGCTGATGATGTGAATCAAGCCTTTAAAACAGTGAAGATAAAACTGTTTGATGAAGGTGTATTAAGCCACTATCGCTATCAAGCAAATGAGGAAGGCATTCAGTTTAGCGACAATAGCCGCAGCACCAGTGCGGTAGTGAGTTGGCATTGGGACTTTGGCGATGGCAGCAGCTCAAACTTGGCTAATCCTTCGCATGTGTTTGCTGAAGGCAGTTACCAAGTGGCTTTAACCGTCACGGATCAATCCAACGACCAAGACAGTTTTACCCGTACCATAGCGGTAAGTTCTAACTAGAAAAATGACCAAACGCTAATAGAAAAAACTCCCCGCAGGAAGGAGGCGGGGAGGAAACAAAGTTGTAGGCTGAACCACTGATAGAGTCACACTAACAGCGGTTGTTGTCGGAGTTTGCTATGGGATTATGAGCAAGGCGCCTACAGCTTGTTCAAACTTAATTCACACTCGTTAAACGAATGTTCTTAAACGTATAACTCACGCCCGGCTCTGCTCCTCCAACAAAAAATGCAAAAGCCGTTTTAGGATCAGAGTGGTCTGCGGTAAAACTAATATCAATTTGTTTGGGTGTATTATTTACTGCAACATCTTCGGCAAAATATGTTGCGTAATCACCCGAATCTTTTTGCAACATAATAGTCAGTGGGCTTTGCTTGCTTGCGCTTACTTCAGCCACTATTTGATAAACCTGCCCTTTTGTCAGGTTTACTCTCGGACGCTTTAATTGGATCTGCCAAGGGTTACTGGCTTTGTCTTCTATGGTAATAGTGACGCTATTGCCGCTAAAATTAAAACGGCCAGAGCCATCGCCCCAACCATCGGTCCCGGCATTCACTGGCTCCCAACGTTTACCTCCATCTAAGGCAATGTCTAGGCTTGCGGCGTAGCCCGATGTGGCCACGGTTACTAAGCCAAACGCTAAAATAAAAGGCTTTAGAAAATTCATAATTGGTTCCTTAAGTTGGGTGCCCAACGCTCTAATAAGTTGAATTAAACTTAATATTGTTAAGGCTATAACTCACACCCGGTCGCCCTTCGCCAAACATAATTGCAAAAGCTGCATGTTTCTCATCGTTAGGCATGGTGAATTCATAGCTATATAGCTTTTTCTCTACACCAACTAATTCAGTGCGTTGGAAGTAAGTTGTGTACTCTCCGCCATCTTGCTGTACCGTAAAACTAAGGTTGCTAGGTTCACTGGCCGAAGCCTCCACAGAGATTTCGTACTTTGTATCTTCAAACAAATACAAAGGGCGTTTAAGCTGAATATGCCAAAGATTACTGGCTTGTTTCTTTATTCGAACATTGGCCTGTTCATTAGCGAGACTAAAATCTGCAACACCATCTCCCCAACCTTGCAGGCCTGCGCTTATTTTTTCCCAGTCTTTGCCATCATTGAGGGTGTAAGTCACCATGATTGACGGAGAAATTTGTGCCTCTGGCTCCGAGGTGGTACTTGCACAAGCCGCTAAAAAAACAGCGCTAACAACAGCAATAAAAACATAAAAACCTTTCATCTTCATATTCCTCTTTGTTAAACCACGCTAGCACTTTAGCTCGCGTGGTTAACTAGCAATTAGTTACTCACAAGACCACTCAACCGCGCCAGCTGGCACTGTTACTGTTTTCTCAAAAGCCACTTTTCCAATTTCGTAGCTAACGCTCTCGTTACCACGAATATCAAAGCTCATTAAATCGTTCACTTTTGTAATATCAAATGCACCGGTGGCGTCCTGTATCGAGAAACAGCTCATAGGTACCGCTACAGTTGTCCAACCGTCGGCTTCAAGGTCGGCTAATTGCGCCTGGCTAAAGTAAAAAGCTTGGCGATTTTTGTAGTCTTCGCCGGCATCAGTATTGGTTTGCATGAAGATCTGGTGAGAAGTTTCGCTAGTGGTAGCCACCAATACCGACAGGTCAATTAACAACAACCCATTTTGGTATTCGCTAAGATCTAGCTGGTTCTCTGCGCTACCCACAATAAAGTACACTTCAGCTGGGCCATCTTCGCCAGCCGAGAAAGTATCAACTTGCCAAGTTGCAATGCCGCCAGTCTCTTTTGCAGTTACCTGTAAAGAATCCGTTTTAGGGTAGCCTTCACCGCGTGCCAATACTTGGCGGTTATAGGAATCTGAGTTTGAGCCAACCATAACAGAGAAGTTGGTGGCTGCAGTTCCATCATTAAGAATAACTAAAGCTTCACTTACAGGTGGCTCTACCGGCGTCTCGTCTACTGGTGGCGCCACTGGTGTTTCTTCAATAGCATCCGTGCAACCAGCCAGTGCAACAGCACCCGCTAACATAGCTACTTTAAAAACTGTTTTTTTACTCATATTCATTTCCCTTTGAAATTGTTAAAGGTCAATTAGTGAATTCACCAATTGAGCCAGCGGGAGCCATGTTAACGAGGAAAATAAAATAAAAAACAGCCTAAACGCTATATGAAAAGGGATTCATAAAGAATCATAAAATAATACAAAGCGGGTCAAATAATCCGAAAAAATGTCGAGCAATAAACTCAACAAGTACTTATAGAAGTGATGTTAACCTTACCAATAACCAATAAAACTAGGCTGCAAATAAAACCGTAAGCCTTTGTTATTAGGTGACTAAAACTGTTTCATAAAAAATCCCCGCAGAAGGTGCGGGGAGTAAACAAAGATGCGAGCTAAGTAACAACATGTAGCTAATCAAGCTGTTACTTAAGTTGTCGGAGTTTGCTTTTGGGATTATTAGCAAGGTGCCCGCAGTTTTGTTAAAAACTAATTCGCACTCTTTAGGCGAATATTTTTAAAGCTATAAGTTACACCAGGTTTTCCGCCACCTACAAAAAATGCAAAGGCCGCTTTGGAATCACTTTTAGGCGCTTTAAAAGTTAAATCAAATGTTTGAGCATTAGGGCTTACCGATAAATCTTCCGCATAGTAAGTTGCATAATCGCCAGAGTCTTTTTGCACAATAATAGTTAATGGGCTTTTCTCAGTAGCGGTTACTTCAGCAGTAATATTATAAGTTTGGCCTTTCTCTAATTTCACTCGTGGGCGCTTAAGTTGAATATGCCAAGGGTTACTGGCTTTATCATTAACGGTTACCGTAGCGGTTTCACCATTAAAACTAAAAGCACCAGAGCCATCACCCCATCCGTCGTCACCAGCATTAACCTGGTCCCATCGATTTCCACTATCCAAGCTAATATCTAAGCTTGCTGCTGTTACACCTGTTGCAACGGTAAACAAACCGGCTGCTAATGCTAAGGATTTAAGTAATGTCATGATTTATTCCTGTACTGTAAAAAGCTGTCTAATAAAAATGACTAGTAGGTGGAATTCAGTTTGATATTACTTAGGCTGTAGCTCACCCCACGGTCAGCCTCGCCAAACATAATAGAAAAAGTTCCCTTCCTCTCGTCATTGGGCATGGTGAATTCGTAGGTATACAGTTTGCTATCGGTGCCAACCAATTCCGTACGATAGAAATAAGTAATGTACTCACCGTAATTTTGTTGAACAGCAATCACCATATTGCTTGGCTCACTGGCAGAAGCCTCAACACTTAATTCATATTTCATATCTTCTAATAAAGCCACGGGACGCTTTATTTGAATATGCCAAGGATTACTCGCTTTCTTTTTAACTCTAATATTGGCTTGTTCATTCGCTAAACTGAAATCAGCAACACCATCTCCCCAACCTTGCAAACCGGCACTTACTTTGTCCCAGCCTTTACCATTGTTAAGGGTATAGGTGACCATCATTGGAATTGCGAATTGATCATCTTCGCTGCCGCTCCCGGAGTTTTCTGTATTGGCACACGCCACTAAAAAACAACTAGCAAGGGCAGTAAAAAAAACATAAAAACCTTTCATTTTCATATTCCTTATGAGCCATATATCCATAAAACGCGCACGGTAATGCTACTGTGCGCGCTCAGTCTAGCTGTGATTAACTACAAGTCCACTCAACGGCGCCGTCTGGGATCATTGTTTCATCAGCTTCGTACTTCACTGTGCCTAGCTCATAGGTCACAGCTTCGTTTCGAATGTCTAAACGAAAGATTTCGTGAACGTTAGTAATATCGAAGTTACCTGCTGCATCTGGAGCAAAACAGCTCAGCTTAACAGCAAAGGTTTTCCAACCTGCAGATTCTTCAGTGGCTAGTAGATCTTGGCCAAAGAAAAATACGTTACGGTCTAAGTAGTCGGTTGCTCCGCCGTTAGTTTGCATTACGATTTGGTGGCTAGTGCTACCAGTAGCGGTTGCGTTAGTTACTGACATGTCGAATAACAGTACGCCGTTCGCGTATTCGGTCATATCCATTGGCGTATCTCCACCAACGATAAAGTATGACTCGCCGTGAGAACTGTTTGTGGTTACTTCCCAAACATATTCATCACCATTGGCAGCTGGGGCAACAGAGAAACCGTCATCAGTATAAGTTTCATCTTTTGCTAAAGCATTTTTGCTGTATGCAGGAGCGTGACCAACAAGTACGCCCATGCCAGATGCTGTAGCGCCATCATCGATAACTACTAAGACATCACCTTCTGGTGGCTCTACTGGTGGCTCTACTGGATCTTCAATTGAATCGGTACAACCGGCTAATGCAACTGCGCCAGCTAACATCGTGATTTTAAAAATTGCGTTTTTGCTCATGCTCATCTCCCTGTGAATTTGATAAGGCAGTAGGTCCGTGTTCCTTGTTGCCTATGGAAATTATCCTAGGGTTGGCCAGCAGCCAAAAAAACGATAATGATCACAATGTAAGCGCTAACACGACATAAAATTCAATATCGATGATTACATCAACAAATAACTAAAAATAATGAATCAAATTGCAAAGCTATTACTAAAAACATAACATGCTGTTTTTAAAAAGCTTTAATTCACTCATGTAAGCGATTTCATTAACATGTTTGATATTTAATCATCAAAAACCTTGAATAAAGTAAGCATATAAATTCACAACGCATTTACTAAAAATCACAGTATTCTAGAGGGTATATTTCGCAACTTTCATAGTGTGAAAGAATTTTCATAAGCCCAAAACAAAATCAAGAAACAAAAAAGCAGAATTAATAGTTCTGCTTTATCAAAGACTTAAAAATCGCTATTTAATCTTTAGCGTTAAGTTTTTCTTCCATTTCCGCGACCTTTTGCTCCAATGCAGTTAGTTTTTCACGAGTACGTAATAACACCTGAGTCTGCACATCAAAGTCTTCGCGATTAACCACATCAAGTTGACTCAACTTTGCTTGAATCACTTGTTTTACTTTACGCTCAAACTCATCGCCGGCATTTTTCAATCCTGGCGGCACCATATCGCTAACTTGCTTAGCTATCTCTTCAATTTTGGCCGGGTTAATCATGGTTATCTCCTTTATTTGGCCTCATTGTATAGAAGCTGTTTTATTGGCTCAAGCTAGCAAGCTGACTATTAGTTCTGTTTAGCCAGCACTGCATCTATAGCAAATATATCATCGAGTACGCCTTGCTCTCGCAGGCGATTAAGTGCTGTTTGCAAACGCTTAGCTTGCTCCATTTGATTGGACGCCCGCGACCAGTACAAATTGCCGTAACGAGTAGCAAGGTGATACACCGGAGTAATACGTTCTGGCTCGATGTAGAGCTCTTGCAAAGAATGATTGATCGAGTAATTGGTGGCTACCATTACATCTATACGCTCCAGTAATAACATCTGAATACCTTGCGCAGTATCATTAAAGCTAACTCGTTCAATATTGGGATTGTCGTCAATATCAGGGCCATAAGCAGCGCCACGAATCACCCCCACCCTTTTGCCATTTAGCTGTTTAATGTTATTTATTGGCTGCTCTCCGGCATTGGCAATAGCAACCACTTTCACTGTAACCACTTGACCTAAATCCACGGCAATTTGTTCAGCTTTAGGGCTAGCAAACATTACCGCAAAGTCGGCGGTGCCAGATTTAATTTCTTTAATCACTCTTGGATAGGGCCGCATAACATTATTAAAGGGAAGCTCAGCTTCGCTGGCAAGCGCACGTGTAAACTGAACTAACAGGCCCTGTTCATGTAAGTCAGTGCTTTTGTAGCCCCAAGGCTTTACCAAGCTGGTCGAAAACTTGGCAGGTGCAAGATCTGTGGCCAGCACATTCCAATTCACTAACAGTAGTAAGCAACACAGTAGCCGCATCCAAACCCTTATATAGTTATATCGCCTGTTATTGGCTAAGTTTAGCAAACTGCGCACCCAACACGGTTTGCAACACACTGGCTTTAAGTTGCAAAGACAGTCCTCGCTTACCAGCACTTACCACTACTTCAGCAAATTGCTCGGCACTACTATCAATAAACGTAGGCAATCGCTTTTTTTGACCAAAGGGGCTAATGCCCCCTTTAACGTAACCCGTGGTTCGCTCAGCAATTGGCACTTCTGCCATGCGCATCTTCTTAATGCTAGCTGCTTTCGCCAGCGCCTTTAAATCAAGTTGGCCGCTTACCGGAACTATCGCCACCACCATGTTTTTGGGGTTGCTGTCGTCACAGGCCACTAAGGTTTTAAATACCAGCTCTTCGGCTAAACCCAATTTTTCAGCGCTAGCTTGGCCAAAATTGGCTTGCTGCGGGTCACTCTTGTATTCCAGCAACTGAAAATCTTGTTTAGCTTTTTTAAGTTGTTGTACTGCGGGAGTCATCGCTACTACCTTAGTTTCGTGCGGCTATTTGCCAAAATCGCTGCATCAGCGGCTCGTGCAACCTTCTTGATAACATACAGATCCCCAAATCAAAAGGTTCAAGCTCTACCCCTACTGCAATACTTTGAATACGCTCTCGAACTGGGCTGTTATCTACCACTACCTCTGGCGCAATCCCCACTCCACTGCCCAAGGCCACCATGCTCACAATCGCTTCATGACCAGCAACCTTGGCATACACATTAGGCGTAATACGCATTGCCTTAAACCAATGATCAATACGTGCTCGTGCTGGGCCATGCTCCGGTAAAATAAAAGGGACTTGATCCCAAGCAATAGGGTTACGCTCTAACAACTTACGCACATTGCACGACACGGTAGGGCCAATAATCGATAAAGGAATTTTACTAATACTGGCAAAAGCCATGTTTAAGGGTAGCTGCTCGGGCCGCGCCGCAATAGCAATATCGACCTCACCATTGGCTACCTTATCTACCGCCATAGCAACATCACCCGTGGCCAACTTAATGTCGGCATTTGGGCAAGATAAACGGTACTTATCTAGAATATCTGGCAAGTGGCTATAACTGGCAGTAACCGAACAATATAAGGTGAGTTCACCAGCCAACTCGCTAGACTGCAAAGATAAATCCATTTGCAACATACGCCATTGCTCTAACCAATTTTCGGCAAAGCTACGAAAGCGCTGCCCCGCTTGCGTGAGGTGCACACTACGTTTATCACGAGTAAACAAGGCACTGCCTAACTCATCCTCAAGCCGCTGAATCACACGGCTTAAAGTTGACGCACTCACATGCATAGACTGGCTAGTTTTAGCAAAGTGCAAGCTGTGGCTTAAATGCAAAAACAGCTCTACGCTTCGAACATCCACGGCATACTCCTTAGCTAACTAATAAAATCACTATTTCACTTTCTGCAATACAATATCCCAAAATCATCATTTTACGCAATGCACCTTTCGGTTTATATTGAGCCCATCACGAGACAGGTATAAAGAAACGCGCTCATAAAAGAAGTGCATCGGGATCTCGTAAACACAACAAAACCATCATCATTTGATTAACGCTATTTTTACGGAGTCGAACATGGCTAATTATTTCAACACCCTAAGCCTACGCCAAAAGCTAGAGCAATTAGGTAAATGTCGTTTTATGGATCGCAGCGAATTTGCTGATGGTTGTAACTTTATTAAAGACTGGAACATCGTAGTTGTTGGTTGTGGTGCTCAAGGCCTAAACCAAGGTCTAAACATGCGTGATTCTGGCCTAAACATTTCTTACGCTTTACGCGATGCTGCTATTAAAGAGAAGCGTGCTTCTTTTGTTCAAGCTACCGACAACGGTTTTAAAGTAGGTACTTACGAAGAGCTTATCCCACAAGCGGATATGGTTCTTAACCTAACTCCAGACAAGCAGCACAGCAACGTTGTTGAAACTGTAATGCCACTTATGAAGCAAGGTTCTACCCTAGCATACTCGCACGGCTTCAACATTGTTGAAGAAGGCATGCAAGTACGTGAAGACATTACCGTAGTAATGGTTGCACCTAAGTGTCCAGGTACTGAAGTACGTGAAGAATACAAACGTGGTTTTGGTGTTCCAACCCTAATCGCTGTTCACCCAGAAAACGACCCTCAAGGTAACGGCCTTGCTATTGCTAAAGCTTACGCTTCTGCAACCGGTGGTGACCGCGCTGGTGTACTAGAGTCTTCTTTCGTAGCTGAAGTTAAATCTGACCTTATGGGTGAGCAAACCATCCTTTGTGGTGTGCTACAAACTGGTGCTATCTTAGGTTACGACAAAATGGTTGCCGAAGGCATTGAGCCAGGTTACGCCGCTAAACTTATCCAGTTTGGTTGGGAAACAGTAACCGAAGCACTTAAGCACGGTGGCATTACCAACATGGTAGATCGCCTATCTAACCCAGCTAAAATCAAATGTTTCGACCTAGCCGACGAACTTAAAGACCTAATGCGCCCATTGTTTGAAAAGCACATGGACGACATCATTGAAGGTGAGTTCTCATCAACCATGATGAAAGACTGGGCGAACGACGACGTTAACTTGCTTAAGTGGCGCGAAGAAACTGGCGAAAGCGGTTTTGAAAACGCACCAGTATCTGACGTAGAAATCACTGAACAAGAATTCTTCGACAAAGGCATCATCTTAGTTGCCCTAGTTAAAGCCGGTGTTGAGCTAGCATTCGAAACTATGGTTGCTGCAGGCATCATCGAAGAAAGTGCTTACTACGAGTCACTACACGAGACTCCGCTAATTGCTAACACCATTGCACGTAAGCGTTTATACGAAATGAACGTAGTTATCTCTGATACTGCAGAATACGGTTGTTACCTATTCTCTCACGCTGCTGTGCCACTATTGCGCGACACCGTGAACAACATCAGCCTAGAGTACATCGGTAAAGGCTTTGAAGAGCAAAGCAACGGCGTTGATAACGCTCGCCTAATCGAAGTAAACGAAGCACTACGTAATCATCCTGTAGAAGTTGTAGGTAAGAAACTACGCGGCTACATGACTGACATGAAGAAAATCGCCGTAGGTGGTTAATCTTCTCGCTTTTGGCCAGTGACGACTGGCTAAGCGTTGAAATTAAAAAGCCCTGAGCAATGCTCAGGGCTTTTTGTTTTATATTGATTGGCATTAGCTAAAATGCTTTCGCGTTCAGCCTATCTGCAGCCAAGGCGAAACCCGCACAACCAATACGCCACGATGTGTAACCAGAGTTGCAATCTAAAAGCAGAGCTTTCGCCTGCGGCGACGTCATTTTTCTTTGACGAGCAAAGAAAAACGAAGCAAAAAGAAAACTTGCCCTGCATTATCATCTCCCTCCGTTGCTCGTATCCAAGTGCGTCGAAAAACTCGCTGCGCTCAAACAGGTTTCGACTTCATCACTTGGCCACTTGCGCTACTCAGCGATAATGAAGGAACTAAAAACCTTTCAAAGATTTTTGAGATATTCCACTAAGTAATACCCCAATACGGCGACGACAAGTCCGCTGAATATCGCTATGGTCCAATTACTATTTACAAACCGGCTAAATTTTGAAAAGTTACTAAAGCTTTCTAAGAACTCTTGGCCTTTAGGTAAAATTTGTAAGCGGTCAAATACTGGCTCATCCCCGTGTCCCAATTCATTCGACTTAAATCCGCTAACAAATCCATGTGAAAACAGATCTTCGATCAAATAACCATTCAGTTTGGAAGTTTTCGAATAACATTGAGGATTCTCAGCTATATATTTAAGGGCTTCACATCGTTCTTTCTTAACGTTCATTAACAGCCTCAAAATGATCTATTTGAAGAAGAATAGGTTATCATTTTTTTTAACGCCTATTACAAACTTCCCAATAAATAACAAAACCACCAATATAACTACTCAAGGATAATGAAGGAGCTAAAATGCAGCTCCGAGTTATGCTTTAAGTTCACATGAACAGTATTAATAAAAATAGTCTTTTAACTTGTAATTAATGACTAAATAAACGCCTCTCACACAAAATATAACCTTGAAAGTAACCAAGTGAACCAATCCCCATCATCTTCGCCGAGTAGCGTAAATGAACAAGGGAGAAAGTTGAAGTCTGTTTGAGCGCAGCGAGTTACTTCAACGCCCTTGTGAATGCGCAACGCAGGAAATAAGAAGATGCGGGGTGGCCTTTCTTTTGTGTACTTTTCTTTGGCCACGCAAAGAAAAGTACATCGCCGTCAAGGCGAAACCAGCACTACCAACACACTCTTATGTGCAATTAGGGTCACAATTGAAAAACAGAGCTTTCGCCTGCGGCGACATCATTTTTCTTTGACGAGCAAAAAGAAATGTTACGGCAGCACATTAATCCGCTCTCGCCCGTTCGACAAATTCTCCACCACTACTTTCGCGCCAATTGGCTGGCGTTTAGTTTTGGTTTCCAAAATGAATTTTTCACCGTCGTCCATATGAACAACATATTGATAATGCAACTCTTCGGTTTTTGATACTTGGTGCCCAGCAGCGCCCCCAGCTACCGCGCCAGCAACAGTGGCCACAGTTTTACCGCGCCCGCCGCCAACTTGATTGCCTAACAAACCGCCAATGGCTGCACCACCAACTGTCGCTAAACCGCTAGATTTAGTTTTAGAAACCGTTTGTTCGCTAATCACTTCCCCGTAAGAGGTGCGTAATACGGTAATCGGCTCAGAGGCACAACCTGCAAGAACAAAGCTACAAAAAAGCGATAAGATTAAGTTTTTCATGATGTTAAGAGTCTCGTTTTTTTGCCGATTATACCCAAGCCAAAAACCAAGAAAGGCAAACAATAATCATATTTAGCTCACCTAAGCTCAAAACAATAGCAGGCTAGTTTTTACGGCCAATAAGCCTAGTGATTTAGCCGCTTTTTTCTGTTTAAACAAAGGCAAGTTCTATTTGGCTGCACGGCGATTACCTAGCCGTTATAAGTGCGCGTTTTGTTACTAAAACCTAGTTGACCCTAACTCAGTAATCACTGTCACAAATTCTGTATGACACATAGAAATTATGGGTTTATTGGTTATACCTAAAGTAAGGCTATTTAATAGCGAGACACCATTAGTGCGACTATTATCCAAACGGAAAACAATTCATCTACGCATTGCTTTGGTGTTTGTTCTCTTTAGTTTGTTAATAACATTTTTCTCATCGTTGGTTGGCTGGCATTACCAAAAACTAGCCATCTCATCACTGCTGGATGAGCGCGAGCAACTGGAAGATTTGCACACCAGAGAAGCCATTGAAGATATTATCTCTAGCTTTGAAAATACCTTAATCGCTATTAGCTCAAGTGATGCCTTGGATGCAGTTTTAACGGCTAACCAAGCAACCACGCTTCCCCGCCTTAAACTGCGCCAGCTATTCATAGCCTTAGCCAAGGCGCGACCAGAGCTATTGCAACTGCGTTATATCGACCAGCTTGGTCATGAGCAAGTAAGAGTTAATCATTCCCCGCAAAGTCGCGACTTTCAACTGGTGCTAGATGATCAATTACAAGACAAATCTCAGCGCTATTACTTTCAAGAAACCAAGGCGCTGCAGCAAGGCGAGATTTGGCACTCTTATGTAGACCTAAATTTCGAAAACGGTGAACTACAGCGCCCTCTTCAACCAACTATGCGTGTAGCCACGCCGGTTTACGTAAACCAGATGTTTCGTGGCATCATCATCTTGAATATTGACGCCAGCCCACTTATTGAAGCCTTAAAATATTCATCGGTTTTTTTGGTTAGCCTAATCGACGCTCAAGGTGAGCTTTTAAGTCATCCCGACCCTAGCAAATCTTGGAGTGCTTATTTTCCCGAGCGTGGAGCATTAAGCGAAGTATACCCAGAGCTAATTGGCGAACTAAGCCCAGCCTTAATGGCAGCCAAACACAACTATCGTATGAACTTAGAAGACAGCTTTAACAACCAACAGGGTTTGTGGGTGCTTAAACAACCAAAACAACATGCGCTTGAAGAACTCTATAAAAACAGCCGTTATGCGGTGTTAACCAGTACGTTGATTATATTGGTGATAGCTTTACCTTTGGCTTGGCTGGTCTCCATCTACCCTACCAATTTGCAAACCAAGCTGGTTGACACTCTGCATGCGCTGCGTGCTAGCCGCAAACTGTTAGACCAACACATTATGTCTAGTACCACAAACTCTAAAGGAGTTATCACCGAGTTTAGTAGCGCCGCAGCCAAAGCCTTTGAAGTAGATAGAAAATCGATGATTGGCAAAACTCACGCGGCGATTCGCCACCCTAGTACTTCAACCAAAGTACATCGAGACCTTTGGGACACCATATTAGCTGGCAAACCTTGGCAGGGAGAGCTAAAAAACCAAACCAGTTCAGGAAAAACCCTTTGGATAGATACCGTGATAACACCAAGAAAAGATAGCCACGGTGAGATTTACGCGTTCACTCAAATCTCTCACGACATTACTTTGCACAAAGCCATGGAAGCCTTAAGCAGCACCGATAGCCTTACCGAGACCCACAACAGAAGAAAACTCGATCAACTGTTAGAGCAACAAGCTCAACGCTATAAGCGAGCAGATGAAGAATTTGCCATAATCATCATCGATATAGACCACTTCAAACAAATCAATGACATTTATGGCCACCAAGCTGGCGACAAGGTGTTGATAGATGTTGCGGCGAGCCTAAAAGAAACGGTTCGGCAAATAGATGAAGTTGGCCGCTGGGGAGGCGAGGAGTTTTTGGTTATCTGCCCACTTACCGATCTTGAAGGCGCATACAAATTGGCAGAAAAACTACGCGCCGCTATCGCAACCAAATTGTTTTTACCTGATAAGCAAATCACTGCCAGTTTTGGCGTAGCTCAATACCTCTGTGACGAAGCCACCAACCACTTAGTGCATCGAGCAGATTTAGCCTTATATGAAGCTAAAAGCCAAGGTCGAAATAGAGTGACTACCGCTCCACAAGAGCTTGCTGAACAAGCCCAAAACAACCGATAAACCTGCTATTTTAGTAGTGCAGGATATTGATCGGTATACAGCCAATCATTATCACGACGTGGAGCATGACAAGCTTGGCATTGAGCTCGACTTTCGCTCACGTTTACCGTTGGTGTCGCGTCAAACATCGCCCATCCCCAACCTTCACCCCAATGAGGGTTATTAGCAAAGCGGCCTTGCGTGTCTTTTATCATGACAAAAAATACATCGTTGGCTTGCTGGTGATATACCAAACCAGTGGTTAAACGCTCACTACTGACTAACTTCACGTCTTTCACAAATAAGGTGCCGTCGGGCCATTTTCCGGTACTGTTATATGCTTCGACAGCCGCGGCTTGGGTATAAATACCATTCAAATTTTGCACACGCATGGATTCACTCATTACCGCCGTTGTGCCTAAATGAACCAGGTTACGCTGAAAATCAGCTGGAAAAGCAATCTCACCCTGCGTACCAACTAACTCAGCGTACACCTGGTTTAATGCGTAACTATTGGCATTAGCCATTCCGCTAAAACTAATACTCAAACCCAACAGCCCACTAACTAAATATTTAAACATGCTTATTCCTCGGCAGTGACCAACACCACAACGCTTAACGATGGCGCTACTATTCCACACCTACCAAAGAAGCTGTAATTATCAGCTTTAAGTTTTACTTACAGGACTAAATTAAGCAGCCCCAAAACAACGGGGCCAGATAAAACCCTCACCAGCGCATTCGTACCAAAGTACGAGAAAAATGGTTAGTTAATGATGATTTAACCAGCAAGCCTGTTAGCCATTGCTATATTCAACGTGCTCGCAGCAGTATTAATGGCGAGTTCATCTCAAAAACAATCCAAGGAAGGCAATATGAAAAATAAATCACTAAAAGTGATAGCTGGTTGGGTTTTGCTCTCGGTTTTCAGCTTCGCAGCGCAAGCCGCCGAAGAAGTAAGACTAAAGCATGCTCACTTCACCCCATACTTCGAAAATGGCTTTGATAGCGCCGAATTAGAGGGCGCCATTGAGGTAAAAAACATTGGCCCCAATAAACAGGTTTGGCTGCATTACCAATCATCCAACGGAGAGTGGTTAGATCACCCGGCCTTTTATGTGGGAGCAAGCCATAGCGGCTACGAAAACTTTGCATTTAGGCTGCCACTCGCCGGATCGGTTGCCGCGACCCAATTTGCCATTAAGTATCAGGTAAATGGGCAAACCTACTGGGACAACAACCAGCAACAGAACTACCAGTTTAACGACTACCTGCAAACAAACCTCAGTCATCAAGCAATAGCACTTGATGACGCCTACCGAGCCAGTAGCTTAATCTCAGTTACAGCGCGCGCAAAATCACGTAGCGAGCAAGATAAAGTGACCATGGTTTACTCTGACAACAACTGGAAAACCAGTTACCGCCGAGCGCTAAGCTTAAGTCACATTGTGGCCGACGAACATGGCCTTAGCGGAGTATGGAATGGCCAACAGTACATCGAATACTACCGACACCTTGAGTTTTATTTAGAGTATAACGATGGACAAAATATCCATATTGATAACTACTACGGCAAAAATTATCGACTGTTTGATACCGGGGAACAAATTGGCCAGGGCCTGCTGTTACAGCGTTACCCACAGGTATATTTTCGTGGTCAACCAAGCGGCTGGAATTCGATTCCAATGACCTTAATCGACGACTACACATGGTCTATAGTGGTGTATTTTGATGGTACCACCGACTTTAAGTTTGACGTCTATGATGACTGGTCACGTAACTTTGGAGACAACAATAACGATGGTATTGTCGACTTAAATGGCGCCAACCTAAAGGTAAACAGTGCAGGCTCTACCAGAATCACCTTTAATAGCCTCACCGGCGCTTACCAAGCAACATTGCTGTATTAATACATCGTAAGCACAAAAAAGCCTCGCTCTAAGGCGGGGCTCTATCATCACTGATTTACCTAGCTGCTAGTTATTTAGCGCTTAACTCAAACCAGTTAATGTTAAACAAATAGCCTGATGAACCTTTAAAGTTAAAGCGTAAGGTTTGCGCACCAGCTTCTAAATTAAGGGTATTTTCTAGGGTAACCCAGTTTTGCCAGCCGCCTGTTCCTTTTACTTTTACCGTGGCTTTTTCGGCGTTGTTAGCAAGCACAACAAAGCGCCCACCATTAGTATCACTGGCTACTCGCGCAGAAAACGTGTATTCGCCAGCTGCTGGAACATCGATGGCGTATTCCACCCAGTCACCATTTTCAATATAACCAACATTGTTTCCGCCATCGGCATCGGCCGTAGGTTCTGTTTGTACCCCTTGCTGTTGGCTAAAGTTTTCGGCCTTTACTTTAATCGCCGCATTAGCCGCTGTGCTTAGGCTAGCCATAGCAACCAGGGCTGATGTCAGCAGTAGATTTTTAATATGCTTAGGTAATACGCTCATTGATTTGCTCCCTCATTATCTCTATCAAATTATGTTCTACGACCAAATATCGATATGGCTTGATACTGCGCTAAGCGGATGTTCAAAATTCGGCCTAAGGCCAAAACTACTCGCATTTATTTCATCAGTTAAATTTATTTAACAGAGATTATGTGAACGCTCACACTAGTGGGTAATTTAGTTAAAGCTTATAAAAAAACAGAACAGCTTAGCGGGATCAAAAAAGCCCCAAGTAAACTTGAGGCTTTCAATCAGATTTAAGCGAGAGTAACTTAGATGCGACGACGACGCGACACAATGACTAAAGCTAAGCCTAAAATAAATAGCATAAAGCTTGAGCTTTCGCTTACCACTGCGGGTACTTGCGGGGGAGTCCAATCAAAACCATGGCTATGAAACTCTCTACCACCTGTATAACTCTTGGCTGCGACACTTCCGTCAAATACAGCGCCACCAGTAATATCAGCATCTAAGGCTAGCACCGAACCTACAGTTGCTAAGTTATTGAAGTTGATTGATTCCGCTTCATAGAAGTTCCACAAAATATTCTCTGCGCCAAGGTTGCCTAAACCCGCATCAATGGCAAAGCCATTCCCAGTAAGGTTTACCCCACCAGCAATATCTACAATGCTACCAGATACGTTAATGATCACGGTTTCAGCTAAACCAGCATCTAAAGACAAAGAATTGTTTTGGGCGAAGATACTAGAAAAATCAACATCAAACACCGCCACGCTATCGCTACCAGCGTAGGACAAATGGCTACCACTTAATACTGCGTTACTCGTTAAGCCAGCGAAGTAAGCAGAGTCTGCTCTTAGTTCCGCTTCTACGGCAGCAAAAATAGCCTGCATATCCAGTTGATTCTTAGCGCTGATGCTTTGAACTGCTGAGCCGCCACCGTTAAGGTTAACATTGCCATTTACATTGTAGCTGCCGCCATAACTTAAGCTGCCAGCATTAAGGTTAATATTGGTAGCGTTAACGTCACCCACAACAGTCACGGTGTCTTTATTAATAACCGTGGTTTCTCGGGTTGCAAAAGTAGGCGAATGACCTGCAGCATTTAGATTGCCGCCAAGAAGAGTGCGACCTTCTACTTCTCCACCTTGGTAGTTGTAATCACCGGTAAGAATTAAGTTGTAGTCACTTAATACGCTGGCTTGAGAAGCAACAGACAAGGCCAATGAAAAGGTCACAAGCGTAAATCGACTTAACTTTGCAAAATACATAAAACATTTCCTACTACTACGGCAACGACCGAAAACTGATAACTATTTGACCAAGTTTATATTTTTCAAACACTTAGAAATACAAACTATTAAAACTGACAGCTTAAAAGCAGGAATTAGGCCAACTAAGTAAAAGCTATAATTTTCATGGCTTTATTCATGTGTATATATTATTAAACAATACAATAAGAGTTTGGTTGTAAAAAAATTCGACAAGATTGAAAAAGCAGTCTAGCTAGCAACGATACTCAGCTGGAAACCTTGCTTAAAGCTAGGCGAGAACTACGCTTAATATACGCTTTAGCTTTTTAATCAGCTGTGTTTATTACCAATAGAGAGTAACCATTATTTATTTGTTCCGTACCCTTTTCTGTTTAAGCCTACTGATAGTCAGTAACCAGAGCGCTGCTGAAAGCATCACTATAGCCAGCGGTGAGCACCCACCCTTCACCTCTCAATACCGCGATGATGAAGGTTTAATAAATGCCATTGTTAAAGCCTCGTTTGCTGCCGTAGAAACAGAGGTGAGTTTTCGTTATTTGCCCTGGCAACGCGCATTAAACTCCAGCCGAGTAGGTAGTTATGTAGCCACTTCTTATTGGGCGATTAAATCTGAGCGTCAAGAGCATTTCTTTCACTCCGAGCCACTTTGGTACGGTGGAAGCGTATTAGTTAGCTTAAATTCAACAGGGGAGTTCACCAGCCTAGCCAGTTTAAAAGGCAAAGTCGTAGGCGCCGTGCGAGGTTACACCTATACCGAAGATTTTTGGCTAAATGGTGACAAAGGCCTATATGAAATCGAAGAAGTGAATTCAGACTTACAAAACCTAAAAAAGCTGTTTGCCAAACGCATCGATGCATTTTTAATTGATAGAGTCGCCGCAACAACCCTTATAGACCGTTACTTAAGTCCTCAACAACGGGCAGTTTTGTGTATATCTAATAATGACGTAATGAGCAGTAGCGTGCATTTGCTCATATCACGTAAAACAGAAGGCGCCGCTAAGCTGCTTGAATCATTTAATCGTGGTTTAGCAACAATTGTTAACAACGGCCAATACCAACAAATAGCCGATCGTTATCCAATGATCACCCATGGCTTTTTAAAATAGTCCTTTCTCTGTTAGCTGTCGCTAATGAGCAACAGCTTAAACCCTGATTCTCAGCCCTTAAATAATATGAGATTAAAATTGATTAAAAAAATCAATTAAAACAATTAATTACAACTTTACATATTGATAATTAATTGCTCAAATCCTCGCTGACAAAAAACATTATAAAAAGTTAATCAATTTAAATACTCAACGCTAAGTACAAACGTTACAGACCAGACGACTGGTTTATCACTGATAAAGATAAGCCTTCTTTGCACTTTGTTGATCAAACAAACACAAGGAAAATCCAGTGAAACAACATAAACTCAAAGCGAGAAAGACCAAGGATTTAGTAGGCTTCTTATGCCTTGTCTTTTCTTTATTTGCCAACGCCGGAACAGGCAGCCAAGGCATCAACTTAAATCAATTGTTAGATAGCTTCAGCGCTCGGCCTGCGTCTATACAACTTACAGCGGTAAAAGGCGATGAATGTAATTTAACTTCTGAATGTAAAAGCCTTTATGGTGAAACCGCATATGACTGCGTTAACTCGCGCAGTAACCAAAGCTATTGTATGTGTGAAGACGGGATATGTGCCGATCTTCAGTCTACTGCGCCGCCAGAACCCGAATATGGCGACGAATGTGATACTACTGCCCAGTGCAAAAACACCTACGGTAACATTGCCAATGACTGTGTAAATTCACGTAGCGACCAAAGTTACTGTCAATGTGGCGGCGAAGTATGCCGGGAAATGGATGGTAACGGTGGTGACAATGGCGGTGATAACGGAGGCAACAATGGCGGTGACAACGGCGGCAGTACTCCTTCGGTAAACACCCAATACCAAGAGCTGAATGGCCTAATTGTTATTGAGGCTGAAAATACTCAGTCAGAGTTGGGCGAGTGGCAACAAAAATCTGACCTCGCAGGTTACACCGGTAACGGCTACTTGGAATTTAACGGCAACAGCTATATTTCAGGCCCGGTAAATTCACCTTTAGAGTATACCTTTACCGCTGCCCAAACCGGCACTTATCACCTACATATGTACGTGGCAAGAGAGACCATAGACAACCGCAGCGATGTAGCCAACGACGGGTATGTGCGACTAGATGGTAACTATGAAGCTGTTGCTGGCGAAGGTAATGCCACTAAAGACATTTTAAGCTCAGATACTAAGTTTTATGGTGGTGCCGATCAGCAGTTTGTTTGGGCATCAGGTAAACGTTTAGATAAAAACCACGCTAAGCACAATGCGATATACAATCTGAAAGCAGGTGAAGAATATACCTTTACTCTGTCGGGGCGTTCTAAGTTTTTTAAAGTAGACCGCATCGTATTTCGTCATAGCACTGTAGCTAATGGCGAAGCTCAAAATTTAGAACTGCCAGAAACGCTCGCCACTACCACAGCAAAAACCTGTGAAGTTAGCGACCAAAACCAACAATGGCATCGCGTAGAGCTTACCTGTAAAGGCTATTTTGCTGATGAAAGTAACGACGCTACCTTCACTAATCATCGTTTTAACGTGACCTTTAGCCAAGGCAATCAACGCTTCGTTGTACCTGGGCACTTTGCAGCCAACGGTAACGCAGCAGATTCTGGCGCTGGCCAAGGTGATATTTGGCGCGCTTACTTTATGCCACCAAGCACGGGTGATTGGAACTACCAAGTGTCTTTCCGCAAAGGTACTAACATCGCTGTAAGCGATCAGCTCAATGCTGGTCAGGCAATTGCTGATATTGATGGGCAACAAGGACAGTTCTCCGTTGCAGCGTCTACCGCCGATAGCCAAGACTTACGCAGCCAAGGTTTATTGCAACACTTAGACGGCGAACGTTACCAACGCTTTGCTGGTACAGGCAATATCTACATTGAAGCCGGCTTAGGTAGCCCAGAAAACCTATTAGGTTATGCTGACTTTGACAATACCGTAAAAGGCAGTGGCGGCTCTTGTAAGGGCATTTTGCACCAATTTTCTGAGCACGAAAGTGACTGGCAAAGCGGTGACCCTAGTTGGGCTGGCGGCAAAGGCAAAGGCTTAATTGGCCTAGTTAATTACCTGGGTTCACGCAAGGTAAACAGCGCCTATATGATGCTTAACACGGTGAAAGGTGACGGTTGTGACGCTCATCCTTGGTTGGTTTACCAAGAAAATGGCAACAACAAACGTACCTTTGACGTAAGTAAGTTAGACCAATGGGAGCGTGTATTTGCGCATATGACCAAGCAAGGTCTAATGCTGCATATGATGACTCAAGAAACTGAAAACGAAACCTTACTAAACAATGCCACTCTAGGTTTAGAGCGTAAGTTATATTACCGTGAGTTAATATCACGCTTTGCTCACCACCCTGCAGTACAATGGAACCTAGGCGAAGAGCAAGATGCCACTTCAATTGCAGCGTTAAAATCGTATTCGGATTATATTCAAAATCTCGACCCTTATAATCATGGAATTACCCTGCATACCTACCCAGGCCAACACGATCGTTACGATGATATGTTAGGTCACGCTAGCTTCGGCGGGCCAACCATTCAATATGGCAGTATTCCCGAAAATGCGAGCGCTACAGCCACGCGTAATTCGGTATATGGCGAAACAATTAGTTGGCTAAACAAATCCGCTGCTGCCGGTAAGCAATGGTACGTTACGTATACCGAAGCCTCGGGTAGCCATGCGCCTAAACCTTATCAGGATGTAAGTTCTCGTCAGCGTATTTACTGGATGTGGGCAAGTGTTATGTCGGGCGGTGCGGGTTTCTCTTGGTACTTAAAAAATGATGGTACCCACGCCTATGACTTAGCGGTAGAAGACTTACGCGAGTTTGACCAACTATGGCAACAAACAGGCCATGTTAACTACTTCTTTAGCAATATATTGCAACAGCAGTTGGGCTTAAATCTGCAAGATCTTCAAGTAGACAACGGTGCGACTTCAACCACTAACGATTGGGTACTATCCGACCTACAACACAACTACATTATTAACCTGCGTAACGGCGGAACTACCGATATTCAGCTAAACAATAACCACGTTTACCAAGTGTATTGGTACAACCCTCGCAGTGGTGTATTAAGCAAAGGTTTAAGCCTGACCGGTGGTGCAAAACTCAACATTGGCACTGCGCCTAGCCAAACAAACCAAGACTGGGTTGTGCTTATTACAAACCGAGAGCTAAACGAAGATGATCAAGGCGGCAATACACCCAACCTGCCGCCAACAAGCAAAATTAGCTTAGATATTAATAGCTTTGATATTTCACAAGTGAGCGGTTTTGTTCCTGCTTACAAAGACAATGCTAATAATGCGCTAGCGGTAAACGCAGGTGCCTACAAAGACAAGTACGCAGCGGCCCGCTATACCTTTAATAACGAAAGTGGAAACTACAATATTACCATTACTACATTGACTGAAAATGATGGTGAAAGCAGCTACCGCTTAGTGGTAAATGGCCAGCAATTAGCTGAGTACACTAATCCTAAATCAGCCAATAACTATCAGGCTACTAAACATACTTGGAATAATATTTCTTTAACTCAAGGAGATGTGATTCAAATTGAGTTCAACTCCACATCTAATGGTGAAGTAATCTCTAGCAACGGGCAGCCAGATTATGCTCGTGGGCGCTGGCGTTTACTTGAGCTAACAGCACAATAAAAGCCATCAAGGGTTAGCTTAGCTAACCCTTTTTCATGCCAACCTCAGCTAGCCTGAGCTCCAGTAAGTATTTACTCTTTTAATGTAAAAGCTAAACGGTCAATTTCTTGCCCGTTCACATGCAAAGCCACAAAGTGCTCACCAGGGTAGTATTTGCGAGTAGAGATAGCTTTGAAAGAATGGCTCTTTTCTATCGCAAACATCTCTCCTTTGTTTAAGCTAAGGTTCTTTAATTTAAAGACTTTACTGGCGGTTTTACCGTTAGCTTTCATAAAGTGCACAGCGTAATCTAAAACAAACTTTTGCTGCATTTTTTCAGCGCGCAGCGCTAACGCAAAAGTGAGCGAGTCACCCATTGTCACTTGCTGATCTAATACCGCAAATTCTTCAAGTTTTAGCTGAGGATCAGCGGTATAACCCAGCAACGGAAAGCTTTTAGGATGACCTTGTTTTACCAAACTACGCGTAGCATGTTTAATTAACCACTGTAGATCGGCGTTTGCACCTTGTTGCCACACTTGGCAAAGATCCAAAACTAACTCTGGATGGTCTTTAGCGATGTCATTTAGATTATTTGCCACTGAACGACGAACATACAAGCTACTATCATTTTTAAGCGCTTCGAGGATCGGTAAAATTGGGGCAGGATCAGCGATCAACTCTTTTAGTTGTGCTCCCCAAGGGAGGCGCGGCCTACAACCTTCGCTCGCTAAGCGTCGCAAGTGTTCATCATCACTGGTTGTCCAAGCAAGTAGCTGCTCCCAACTTTGCTCAGGATACTTTTCAATAAATGGGCGAATCGCAAATTCCGCACTAAATAATGGGCTTAATGCAGCCAAAGCCTTAAAGGCATGCTGAGGATGCTCTATTCCTGCCACTGCCACAAAATCGGTTACTGGCCAAATAGCAAAACCACGTAAGCTGTCGTCTGGGTCACCACGATCCCAATGCTTAGGAAGCGCAACCAGTATCTTAGAAGTTTCGGTGAAGTCTGCTGGCAGGGTTTGTTGCAACACCGCAATCAAATGCATAACCCGCTGCTTTAGCTCTAAGGTCTCCAAACCATCAAGAGCTAAATCAACAAATCGCTCACGGTCAAACTGCGGATAAACTGCCTCTATACCTTGAGCAATACGCTGCACTGCGGGTTCGGCTAAACCAGTTTTCATTAGTTCCACTCTATTCTCTCCAAGATTATTCTTCAGCAGGTATAAACGATTCTTTGTTGATTTCAATAAATCAGTAAGTATTTAAATACTAATTAACAAAACCACTATTGACACAAATCACAATTAAGGCGTCACCAAGTATTTATATAAGATAGAAAAGAATACATTGAACAAAAAATAACTCATCTCAAACTAGAAGGCTTTAAATGGAATTATTACCCTCTAAGCAAATGCTTACAATAGCGCTGCTATCTCTGTCGGTGATAGCTTGTGGCGGCGGTGGCTCGGCTAGCTCCCAATCGGATCAAGTAGAAGAACCAATACCAGAATTTCCTGAGATATTTGGCGAACAAAAATCAAAAAAAGCCAGCGGCTTTATTTACCCAACCAACTCAATTTCAATGTATGACAGCAGTGTTTGTCGAAACTACGATGCTTACTATGAAACAGAAAACGTATTGGTATTTGGTAATAGCGGGACAAGTACAGAGCTATTTGAACGCTTTGCCACTTGGACTGAATTTGGATTGCAGGAGCTGAAAAGGCAAATGGGGGTTGATTTAATTGCTTTTCAGCAGCGTTACCCATTTAGTTTAGAAACATACTTAGTTGCTACAGATTACTTGTATGAACGCTTAAATGAAGGGGGTGGAGAAACACTGTTCATGCAAGTTACAGGCGATGAGCTCCCTACATCTTATCAAGACTTAACTACCGGCACTTCCAAACGTCATTATCTATATCAACAAATTCGCCATTTAAACCCAGAACAAATCAACAACTTAATTGCTTTAGTCCAAGCACACTATTTGCCCAGTGAGCTCTCCACCAGCTTTGGGCAAACCTTACCCGGAAAATCGTTGGTTTGCTTAAACACTGCCTTTAATAACAGTAACTTATGGGCAACAGGAAACTTAGTAGGCTATACAGCGAGAACCAACGACTCAAGACCTAGCTCAGCTTACATAGTTACACACGAACTGATGCATACGCTACAACACCAATACCTAACTTACTTAAGTCAAGTAGATCGTTGGTTTTTAGAAGGTAGTGCTGAGTATGCCATGGGCCATATTGCTAGCCCATCGAATCACAACCAACGTTACCCCTTAGACGATAAGTGGGAAAGTACATTAGGTGCGGTGGCCTATGGCCACTACAACATAGCAGTATCCTACTTAGAAGCAACGTCTCCGGGATTTATCATTAACGTGCTCAAACATATTGCAGATAACGGTGTGTATCATATTGTTGATTACGCTGAATATCCTGAATATCAATACGACAGAATAAATCAACCTAACCCGGACTTTAGAAATGCTTTCAATGCTTATGCAAAACGCCCTGATGGAAGCGCCTTAACTTACCAAGATTTTGAAAGTGAGTACCACCAACTAATAGACCAATGGATAGCACAGACACCAAGTTCATTAATGCGGAAAAGTACACAAAAATTAGAACAAAAAGACTGGTTCGAATTGCAGCGGTAAACTGAGCGAAGTCAGCCCCTGGCTGACTTCTATTTTTACATTAAGGCACCAACCAGCGGGTTAGCGACGAGCGAGTCAGCAACCAACTCAGCACAAAGGCGAGCCCCAAGGCAGCAGCGCTAATCACAATGAGCGCAATGCTAGAGTGCCCAAACCACTGATAAATACCATAGTCGGGATTACGCACCGGAATTAGAAACAAAGGATGGACTAAATAAATCCCAAAGCTGTACTTAGAAATTGTTTTAATGAAAGGACGTACTCTTTGCGGTATCCGCTCAGCATAAGCTTTTATCAATACAAATAAGCTCATGGCGATTACCGCAGTGTTCAAGCTTTTATAGCCCATAAATACGCTACTGTATTCCCCCTGCTGCCAAATATAAAAGGCACTGCCTAATACATTAAATGCCAGCATCGCTCCACCGGTTGCCAACCAAAACTTCAAGTGGGCTTGCTGGTCGTTATTAAACAAATACCAGCCCATTACTAGGTAACCGCTATACAAAATAATGTTTTGGCGAAGTGGCGTTTCTACCTTAAGCCAGTGCATTAAAGTAAGCACTAACCAAGCCGCTAGTAGCAGCAAAATACGTTGTTTTTCCATCTTATAAAGTAAGGGAGCAAGCAAGGGAATCACAAAATAGAGAGGGATGAAGTCGTAAAAGAACCATAGGTGATACCAAGTATGCTCGTTAGGCGAATGCTCCAACAAAGTCGCGGTTGCCTCCCAAGACCAAGCCCCTTCTTGATAACCGCCAACAAAGGCATAAATAACCGTCCAAGCCAAAAATGGCAATAGCACCTTGGCAAGTCGCCTTGGTAAATAATGGGCTGCATTAAATGGCCGCTGATCCGACATCAGCAACGCGCCACTAATCATGATAAAAATAGGCACTGCCCAGCGGCTAATAGCATTAAGAGAAATGGCTGGAAGCCACTCGTGCCAAGCCAGTTCGGGCACCAATTCGCGATAAGGGCCAAGTACGTGAATACCCACTACTGCTATGGCAGCGATAAAGCGTAAACACTCTATATAGAACAGCGACGGCTTAGCCACTTGATTATTAGCCATAGCAATATTAACCTTTTTATTATTAATGAGAAGACCAACAGCAGTTTGGTTGCCTAAGCCTTACATTAACTTTACACTAAGATCTTGAATAAAGGCCAGTTTGCAAGGAGTGCAGGTGCCAATTTATAGCCCATGGAATGACAAACGAAAGTTTGTTTTCGGCTTATCTTTTATGCTGTTGTGTGCCTTTTGGCTAACCTCATGGTTAAGCTACCAAGTTGCGCATAACTCACTAAGAGACCAAATTGAATCGAATCACCTGCCTTTAACTAGCGATACCGTTTATTCGGAAATTCAACGAGACTTATTGCAACCGATCTTTATTTCATCATTGATGGCACAAGATACTTTTGTTCGTGATTGGGCGATTTCCGGCGAAAAAGACGCCCAGCCAATCATTCGTTATCTGGATAACATTCAACAGCGCTACCAAACCATTACTAGCTTTTTTGTCTCTAGCCACAGTGGCCGTTACTATCACCCCTCTGGCATCATTAAGACCATATCCAGTGATGAACCAGATGATGCTTGGTTTTATCGCGTCAGCCAATTACCGCCTTCCCAAGAGTACGAAATCAACATCGATTACGACACTGCAGACCAAAGCAGAACCACGGTCTTTGTTAACTACAAAGTATTCGATTTTGAAGAAAAGTTGATTGGCGTAACCGGAGTTGGACTTAACATCGAGTTTGTAAAAGAGCTTATTCAAGTCTACCAAACACGTTATCAACGCAGCGTTTATTTCATCGATGCCTTAGGCAATGTCACCTTAAGTGGCGCTAACTTCCAAGGCCCCCGCAATATTAGTTTGCGTAAAGGTTTAGCCTCTCAAGCAGCTTCGTTGCTTAGCGCGGCCAAAAACAGCTATCGCTTTAGCGAAGACGGTCAACAACACTATTTGAATGCTCGCTATATCCCAGAGTTTAACTGGTACCTAATAGTTGAACAGCAAGATGTTCCAGAGATTCAAGATCTAAAACACACGCTTTGGATAAACTTAAGCATTAGCCTGTTAGTTACAGTTTGCATGTTAATTGTGGCTAACTTTACCCTAGGCCGCTATCAACGCCGCTTAGAAACGCTGGCATCCACCGACAAATTAACCGGTATCTATAATCGTCAAACCTTTGAAGGTCGCTTAGAGCAAGTAATAGATATTCAACATAGGGCCAATAGTCCCTGCTCCATCATCATTTTCGACATCGACCACTTTAAGCAAGTAAACGATAAGTATGGCCACTTAGTCGGTGATAAAGCCTTAAAAAAAGTGGCCGAAATAACCCGCCAATATATTCGCCAATCAGACATATTATGCCGTTGGGGCGGTGAGGAATTCATTGTTTTACTGCCTAACTGCGATGCGTTAGCGGCACTAGAAGTAGCTGAAAAGATTCGTTTAGGCGTGAATCAAAGCGAACTCGATATTGATGGCAACTTACTTACCATGAGCATTAGCTGTGGCATTGCCCAAATAAAAACCCATGAGATCCTTGCCAGCCTATTGGTCGATCGCGCCGATAAAGCAATGTATCGCGCCAAGCAAAATGGCCGAAATAGAAGTGTATTGGCGGAATAAGCTTACCCGCTAAATAAGCTATTTAGCGGGTAGTTGAATCTATTATTTAGCTTTTGGTGGGTAGTTTTCTAACATCAATGCTACTTGTTTATTGATGAACTCAGCGCGACTTTCTGGCCCCATGGTCTCACGCAGCTGGCTTTGTGAAATTGAGCGCCACACCAAGGCATTAGTTGCGGGGTCAAAAAACTCTACAACTAACTTACCGTACTTACGTTCTTTATAGCGATCAGGTGAACTTACGCCAATTGCGCCGTGTTTGCGGCCTACGCCCACTGAGAACGAACCACCGTATGATTCTAACTCCGTTGCTATATCAACCCGGTAGTCGACCAGCATATCGGCTTCTTCAACCGCTACCGCTGGTATACCTTTAGCCTGTAATTGGGCGGTTAATTCACGTTCAATTCGTTGACCATCAATAGTTGCCACTGCATCTTCTGGCATTGGCACAAAGGCAAAATCTTTGAATTGAGAGAAGTCTTGATCAACATTGTAATCTAGTGCTGGTTTTACCGTGCATGCGGCGGCCATAAAAGACAAACACGCAATTGCAAAAATTCGAAACATAGTTCACTCCAAGTGCTTATAAGCACAAATTTCAATACCTTAAATCTAACACAAGTACGCCAATTTACCCCACCCATTATTGCTGTGACTAGGAGCTGTTGATCTTTGGTGTTGAAATTTTGTTCGAGATAAGCGGGCTTTAATCGCGGCGAGCACTTAGAAGCCTAGTGGGCTAAGCAAGAAGCGCTTAACAAAGAGTAAAGTTCGCTTATCCGAACCCTTCGGGCAGCATTTCTTAGCCATTTATTCAGCGTTAGCGAGTGATTATTAAGCCCACTTATACTGCACACTCACTGCCTTGCCTAAATGGCTAATAAATTGCTGCCAAAACCATCAGAAAAGATCAACAGACCCTAATGCTTAACCAAGTACCAAGGCTTTGCTATAATCGCCACCGTTATTTTTATAGTGGTTTATCATGTCTCAATTTGAACAACGCTTTGGCGGCATTGCGCGCCTTTATGGTCGCTCGGCGCTCAACACCTTCCAACAATCTCATGTATGTGTAATTGGCATTGGTGGCGTTGGCTCGTGGGCAGCAGAAGCTTTAGCTAGAAGTGGCATTGGTAAAATCACCCTGATAGATCTCGATGACATCTGCACCACTAATACCAATCGTCAGATCCATGCTATTGCTAACACTGTTGGTCAGTCAAAAACCGGGGTAATGCGTCAGCGTATTTTGCAGATCAACCCAGAGTGCCAATGCCTAGAAATTGAAGATTTTGTCACTAAAGATAACCTTAGCGAATACATCACCAAAGACTTTGACTATGTGATTGATGCCATTGATAGCGTAAAAGCTAAATCAGCCTTAATTGCTTACTGTAAACGCAACAAAATCAAACTCATAACGGTAGGTGGTGCAGGCGGGCAAATAGATCCTACGCAAATCCAAATTACAGATTTGGCCAAAACCATTCAAGATCCTCTAGCAGCTAAAGTCCGCAACGAGCTGCGTAGATTCTACAACTTCAGCAAAAACCCAAAACGTAAGTTTGGGGTAGATTGCGTATATTCTACCGAGCAACTCATTTACCCAAGCAGTGATGGTGAAACCTGTATGGCTAAACCCGATGCGGGCGGTACTATGCGTATGGATTGCAGCAGTGGCTTTGGTGCGGTCACTCACCTAACCGCTAGTTTTGCCTTTGCAGCCGTGTCTCGAGTGCTGAAAAAACTCGCCGTTAAAAGTAACTAAAGCGTCTAATAAATATTCACTAAGCCTTAAAAAAATAAAGGATTACCTCGTTTTTTGAGCTTGCTGTTCTATGCTTAATTCAATAGCAAAGGAGAGCAAAAATGTCTTGGGATAAAACCAGCCTACGCTTCAAAATACTGTCGGTTCTTGTTGCTTCGTTAGTGCTGCTTATGGCGGTAGCCATATACACTGCGCTGCACCTAAGAGAAACCGCAAACAGCTTTGATAAACTCACCCACAATGAAGTACATCTTGAAGAAGTGGCTCTGCTGTCCCACATCGCCTTTAAAACTCAGATCCAAGAATGGAAAAACGTGCTTCTGCGTGGTCACGACCCAGAGCAAAATAAAAAGTATTGGGATCGCTTCCAAGATAAGCAAAAAGAGGTTCAGCAACAGGTTGGCAAACTGGTCACAGAGCTAAGACAAGCCAACTACCCAGAACTGGCAAAACTTGCAGAAGAATTTTTAGCTTCACATAAACAACTCGGCACCGCTTACGCTAAAGGCAAAGCCGAATATGAAGCAGCAGGCTTTGATTTTAAAGTTGGTGATAAAGCGGTAAAAGGCATTGATAGGGCCCCCTCTAAATCCATGGCGCAGCTTAGCGACCAACTTAAATCGATAACCGCCGAGCAGGTCGAACTAAACACTGTGCGCGCCCACAAGGTGAGTAATATCAGCTTCATCATCATTGGTATTAGTGGCCTACTAGTGATTCTTGTTAGCTTCTTATTTATGGAGCGCCAATGCATTACGCCCATTAACTCTCTAGTAGAAGACATAGATGTGCTAGCCAATGGCAAACTCAATATTACCGTGCAGCTAGAGCGTGGCGATGAGTTAGGCAAGCTGGCCAATGCCACCCGCAAATTGCAGCAGTTTTTACTCAGCACCGTGTCTGATTTAAGCCAATCGGGTGAACAACTGCATAACTCATCTAACATGTTAAACAACATGTCAGAAGATCTCGCGAAAGGAACTCACCAACAACGTGAAAGCTCTGATTTAGTGGCCACTGCCATTCAGGAGATGTCGCACTCGGCCAACGAAGTATCAACAAATGCAGCCAATACCGCCGATACCACCCACAATACCGACTTAACCGCACACAATGGCGCCGAAGCGATGAAGCAGGTTATCACCAGCATCAATACTCAAGTTGCTGATATTAGCCATGCTGGAGAAGTGGTTAAAGATTTAGCCGCCGATACCAATAATGTTGGCGCAGTATTGGATGTGATTAAAGGCATTGCCGAACAAACTAACTTGCTGGCGTTAAATGCCGCGATTGAGGCAGCGCGTGCCGGTGAACAAGGCCGAGGCTTTGCTGTGGTAGCTGATGAAGTAAGAACTTTGGCGCAAAAAACCCAACAAAGTACTAGCGAAATTCAAAACATTCTCGAGAAGATTCAAGGTGGCGCTAACAATGCAGTAACAGCCATGGAGCAAAGCCAAAGCCGAACCGACGAAGTTGTAGAACAAGTAGAAACAGCAGAAAGCCTGCTATCAGAAATTGTTACCTCTATTGGCAGCATTAATGAAATGAACTTACACATTGCCTCTGCCGCAAAAGAGCAAACCACTGTTGCTGGCGAGATTGCTTCACTGATCGAGCGCATTGCCGATGTTGCCGCGCAAAACTCTCAGCAAGTGGATGAGTCTAATCAAATTAGTGCTCAGCTTAATCAATTAGCCGATGACTTTAATCAGCAACTTAAACGCTTTGTTTATTAAGCCATTTGTATCGCGATTATAAAAAAGCCCAAGCAATTGCTTGGGCTTTTTACTAGCTGCAGTATTGGCTTAGTCGGCTACCGTATCACCTACCAAGTGATCAACACTAGGAACAGGTTTATGGTTTGCACCTAGGTAAGAGTAAATCACTGGTAATACAAACAATGTAAATATTGTACCAATAGATAGACCCGCACAAATAACCATACCAATATCAAAGCGTGCTGCTGCACCTGGACCAACAGCGAGTAGCAATGGTACCAAGCCCGCAACCATAGAGATGGTGGTCATCAAAATTGCACGCAAACGAATTCGGGCAGCATGACGAATCGCGGTGATCTTATCTTCACCTTTCAAGATTTGACGCTCTTTAGCCACTTCACACATCAAAATACCGTGTTTAGTAATCAAACCGACTAAGGTAATCATACCAATCTGGGTATAGATATTGAGTGAGGCTAAGCCCCAGCCCATCATCAGCAAGGCACCACAAATCGCTAGCGGTACCGACACCATAATCACAATTGGGTCGCGTATGCTTTCGAACTGCGCTGCCAATACCAAGAAGATAATCGCCAATGCTAAACCAAAGGTGGCATACAAGGCCGAACCTTCTTGCACAAACTGACGAGATTCACCTTTGTACTCAAAACCATAACCCTTAGGTAAAATCTCAGCAGATTTTTGCTCTAGGAACTTAAGCGCGTCACCCATGGTTTGGCCAGGCATAAGGGCACCGTTTAAGGTGACCGAGTTGGTTTGGTTCATTTGCAATAACGAGCTTGGCTGGCCAGTTAAGTCCCATTCAATCAAGTTAACCAAAGGAACCGGGCTACCATCAACGGTTTTCACATAGAACTGACCAATTGCCTCAGGGCTTAAACGGTCTTCGCGCTTAACCTGAGGAATCACCTCGTAAGAGCGACCATCATAGTTAATATGGTTGATATAACCATCGCCCATTAAAGTGCCTAGTGTGCTGGCAATGTCTGCCATTTTCACCCCATAGGCACCAGCTTTATCACGGTTAACTTTAATGTCTAAGGTTGCCGTTTGGAACTTGGTGTCTAAGTCGGTAAAGACAAAGTAACCGCTTTGCATAGCAGCTTGTTGTAGCTCCTGCGCTAGGCTCACCAAAGTGCGGTAATCACCGGTACCTTGCAATACAAACTGCACTGGGAAACCACCACTGGCACCGGGTAAAACCGGCAGTGGGAACGAAGCGACCGATACACCAGCGATGTCGGCGGTTTCGGCTTGAATCGCTTTAACCAGCTCATCTTGGCTCATGGTGCGATCTTCCCACAAAGTGGTGTTCAAGAAGCCTAAACCCTGGGTCGCACTAGGTATACCCGCTAAAGTAAATGCGCTGGCAATATCGTCTAAGGCCATGCCGCGTCGACCCACTTCGGTGGTGTATTGATCCATGTAGTCAATGTTTGCCCCAGCCGGACCATTCGCCATAATCATTGCAGCGCCTTTATCTTCGGCAGGTGCAAGTTCAGTAGGAATAATCTTCAGTAGCGGGTACAAAGAGCCCATCACTATAATGGCGAAGATCACCACCACTGGGCGGTACTTTAATACCCCACCAACCAGTTTGTCGTAGCCACTGTCTAAACTATCTAGAAATTTGTGAACGCCTACTTCAAAACGGCCCGGATTAGGGTTGTGCTTAAGCAGTACCGAACACATCACCGGCGATAAGGTTAAGGCAACAAAACCCGATACCACAACCGCACCGGCAAGGGTAAGGGCAAACTCGGCAAACAATACGCCAGTTAAACCTTCAACCATAGCAATCGGCGAGTACACTGCTGCTAAGGTAATAGTCATCGAAATTACCGGCAAGGCAATTTCGCGGGTACCAACAATGGCAGCATCAAAGGGTTTCATCCCTTGGCGAATATGCCGGTCCACATTTTCCACCACAACAATGGCATCGTCCACCACCAAACCAATAGCCAGTACCATCGCCAGCAAGGTTAATAGGTTTAGCGAGAAGCCTAAGGCTTGCATGGCCAAACACACACCAATCAGTGATAGCGGAATCGCGATAACTGGAATGAGTACTGCGCGCAAGTTACCCATGAACAAGAAAATCACAACCACAACAATAATGGTGGCTTCCACAATGGTGGTAAGTACTTCATTAATCGACGATTCAATATATTCCGTTGAATCATAAAGTACTTGCATACCCATGCTATCTGGAAGGTTAGCTTCCAAGTCGGGTAGCATTTCGGTAATCAACTTGGCAACGGTTAGCGGGTTGGCAGTAGGAGTTGGGTCAATGGCTACCACAACCGCAGTTTGTGCATCAGCTTTCGCTCGCACGGTTTCACGTGCTGCATCCAGCTCCAGCTCAGCCACATCGTTTAAGCGCACAATGCCACTTTCGCTGCGCGCAACAATCAACTGCTCAAACTCGGCACGGGTTTTAAGATCGGTATCAGCTTCTACGTTGTAGAGGAAGAAACGGCTTTTAGCTTGACCCGGTGCCGACCTAAAGTTGTTGTTTTGCAGAGCGTTAACCACTTCTGCAGCGGTAAGTTTATGGTTCGCCAGTTTTACTGGGTCTAACCATACACGCATCGACAACTGAGGCCCGTAAACATTAGCCTTGGCAACGCCCGTTACTGTAACCATTTGCGGCTGCACGTTACGGTTTACATAATCCACAATTTGCGCCGCTTTTAGCTCATCACTGCTAAAGGCAATGTACATAATCGAAGTACTAGAACCGGTTGAGCGCGAAATGTTGGGATCTAAGGCTTCACTGGGTAACCGCGCACGTACAGCGTTTACTTTAGCCATAATCTCCGACAGTGCAGCATCTGGGTCGGCACCTGTTTTCATGTAAGCAGTAATGGTACTGCTGCCCATAGAAGAGTTAGATTCCAAGAAATCTAAATTATCCGCCTCGGCAATTGACTGCTGTAATGGCTGGGTAATAAAACCCTGAATAACTTCTGCAGGCGCACCATAATAAGCGGTGCTTACTGTAATAACCGTGTTGGTTAGCTCTGGATACTCGCGAATTTGCAGCTTAAATACTGATTGAATACCAATAATCAGCAGCAGCAAACTTAAAGACAGCGCTAATATCGGTCGCCGAATAAAAATATCGGTAAATCTCATGACCTACGCTCCTAATCTTTTGGCAAGTTTTGGTCGCGTTGTACGAAGCTATCTTCAACAATACGAACCACAGCCCCGTTACGTAAACGCACTTGACCAGAAACCACTACTTGCTCGCCGGCGTTCACGCCTTTATCGATTACAGCAACATCGCCGCGACGTTCACCCACCGTTACTGAACGTTGCTTAGCAATTAAGGTTTCGCTGCCGTCGTCTGCGGTTTCACTTTCTAGCACGTAAATAGATTCACCGTATAAGGAAAACGAAATAGCCTGCTGTGGCACCACAATTTGATTAGGCTGCACCGCTTGCCAAATACGTACACTGGCGTACATGCCAGACCGTAAAAGCCCTTCAGCATTTGGAATGGTAGCCTGTACCTGAATCACACCACTTTGAGGGTCAACGGTAGGTTCAATGGTAGTGATTTTGCCTTTAAACCACTGCGCAGGATAAGCATCAGAGTTAAGCTCAATCTCGGTACCAACATTGATAAGCGATATGTCTTTTTGCGGCACAATAAAGCGCAGCAACATATGATCGAGGTTCTCTAAACGAGCAATGTCGTCACCCGCTTGCAAGTATTGACCAAGGTTGATTTGGCGAATGCCCATTACACCGTTAAACGGAGCGCGAATATCACGGCGCTCAATAGTGGCTTTAAGTGCTTCAATATCACTGACCAAGGCAAGGTAGTTTGCTTCCGAGTCGTCAAACTGGGTTTGCGAAACCGAACCACGATCCAGCAAGGTTTTATTGCGCTCCATTTGGCGCTTAACCGCTGGAAGCTTGGCCTTAGCACTAGCCAGGTTGGCTTTTTCAACGTCAGCTTCTAGGCTCACCAATAGTTCACCCGCTTTTACTGTGTCACCCGAAGTAAAGTGAATTTTAGTCACCAATCCAGCCACTGAGCTACTAATATTCACACCTTGGTAGGGCTCAATAAATCCAATTGATTCAATTGCTGGCTGCCAGTCTTCTGCATTAGCTGTAGCCACTTCCACAGGCATTTCTGGCACCGGACGATTAGCCATAAATTCGGCAATCATCTTTTGTTTGAATAGGTAAAAACCAAACACGCTACCAAACAGAATCACTGTTATGACTAGCATGATTGCCATCCATTTTTTCATTTCCCACTCCAATCACTAAGGGTGTATGGTAATAGCATCCCAGCTAGCTAAAAGCGCGGCATCCATGTCTTGCTTTGTAAAATTCGCTTCTCGAAGTTGAGAAAAGCGACAAATTTCGAGTATTTGGCCAAAGGCCAAGGCGTATAACATTTCGCCTGGTAAAGGTTTAAAGCAGCCTTGTTCGACACCACGGCTAAAAAAAAGTTTTACCGGTTTAAATAATTCCTGGATAAGCGCTTTGTGACGAGCATTCTTAGGCAAGGTCTCTAAATGGACCCACAAGCGTTGCACATTCACATTTTCTTGATGGTAGTGTAGTGCATTTAGCCACAAACGACTGTGGCACTCTTGTAAGCTCTGTGCCGTATTAACATCTGCCAAAAAGGCCTCGGCAAACAAACGCAAATTACGCTCATGAAGCTCCGCCATCAACTCGTCTTTATCTTTAAAATACAAATAGATGGTACCGGTCGCTACTTTTGCCTGCTTGGCCACGCGGTGAATAGACACAGCCTCAAGCCCTGATTTGTTAATCAGCGCCTCAGCTGCCATCAATATACGTACGCGTTTATCGGAAATCATAAAAATGAACATTTGTTCAGTATTTTTCGCGATTATATTCCTCATCAAAAAACAATCAATGAATAATTGTTCATTTTACGAATTCTTACCTTTGTTAAAGAATATGAAAGCGTTAAAGCGGCGTAGATCAGCCCTCTCTGATCGGCTAAAATGCACGGCCCGTTTAGAAGGAAAGCTCCGTGAAGTTAAATCCCGCACAAGATAAAGCCGTTAGTTATGTATCTGGCCCCTGCTTAGTATTAGCAGGCGCAGGCAGTGGTAAAACACGGGTTATTACCAACAAAATTGCTCATTTGATTCAAAACTGTGGCTATAAGGCAAAAAACATTGCCGCGGTAACCTTCACCAACAAAGCCGCCCGCGAGATGAAAGAACGTGTCGGCCAAACCATGGGGCGTAAAGAATCTCGGGGATTACGGGTATGTACCTTCCATACCTTGGGTTTAGACATTATTCGTCGTGAATACCGCAGCCTAAAGCTAAAACCTAACTTCTCGTTATTTGATGACCAAGACCAAATGGCCTTGCTTAAAGAGCTCACCGAAAAACAACTCGAAGGCGACAAAGACTTATTAAAGCAACTACTAAGCTGCATCTCTAACTGGAAAAATGATCTGGTGCTACCGGCACAAGCGGTGGCAAGAGCAACCGGCCAAAGCCAGCAAGAGCAATTGTTTGCCCACATGTACGAAGCCTATCAGCGTCAGCTTACCGCCTATAACGCACTAGACTTTGATGACCTAATTTTAATGCCTACGCTATTGCTCACGCACGACGCAGCAGTACGTAAACGTTGGCAAGATACCATTCAATATTTATTGGTAGATGAGTATCAAGATACCAATACCAGCCAGTATCAGCTGGTAAAATTAATTACCCAGGAGCGCGCATGCTTCACCGTGGTGGGTGACGATGACCAGAGCATTTACTCTTGGCGTGGTGCGCAGCCTAAAAACTTGATGCAGCTGCAAAAAGATTTCCCCGCTTTAGAAGTGATCATGCTGGAGCAAAACTATCGCTCAACCCAGCGGATACTAAAGTGCGCCAACATTCTTATCGAAAACAATGAGCATATTTTCGAGAAATCTCTGTTCTCCGAGTTAGCCTACGGTGAACCGCTTAAGATTCTCTTTGCGAAAACCGAAGAACAAGAATCTGAGCGGGTAGTGGCCGAGTTAATTGGTCACCGCTTTATGAATAACGCCAATTACCAAGATTACGCCATTTTATACCGCGGCAATCACCAGTCTCGGCTGCTCGAAAAAACCTTAATGAACAACCGTGTTCCCTATAAAATTAGTGGCGGTACCTCGTTTTTTGCCCGCGCCGAAATCAAAGACATCATGGCCTATCTACGGGTATTGGTGAACCAAGACGACGACAACGCCTTGCTGCGTATCATCAATACGCCACGTCGAGAAATTGGCCCAACTACCTTAGAAAAAGTGGGTACCTACGCCAACGAGCAACAAATCAGCTTGTTTGCAGCAACTACCCACATAGCTATGACCAGCATTTTGCCCACCCGAGCACTTAATGCGGTGAATGAGTTTAGTCAGTGGTTATTGGCATTAGCCGAGCGTGTTGAGCGAGGAGATGCTCAGCAAGCTGTACGCGACATGATCCGTGATATTCACTACGAAGACTTCCTTTACGAAACCAGCCCCAGCCCTAAAGCTGCAGAAATGCGCATGAAGAATGTCTCAGAGCTATTTCGCTGGGTAAGTGGCATGCTCGAAGGTGATAACGACAATGAGCCAATGACCTTGCCACAAGTGGTGAATCGGCTGATTTTACGCGACATGATGGAACGTGGCGAAGAAGACGAAGAAAGCGATCAGGTTCAATTAATGACCTTACACGCCTCAAAAGGTTTGGAGTTTCCTTACGTCTACCTCATCGGCATGGAAGAAGGTTTATTGCCGCACCAAAGCAGTATTGATGAAGACAATGTAGAAGAAGAACGTCGCCTTGCTTATGTTGGGATTACTCGGGCCCAGCGCGAACTCACCTTCACCTTAACTAAAGAGCGTCGCCAGTTTGGCGAGCTAATCAAACCAGAACCAAGCCGTTTTTTATACGAACTGCCACAAAACGATTTAGTGTGGGAGCAACGCCGTAAAAAGGAAACCGCTGAAGAACGCCAAGAAAAAGGCAACAAAGGCATTGCTGCGTTGCGAGCCGCGCTCAACAAAAACAACAGCTAAATTACACCATCCTTAGTTAATTAACATCATTTGGTCATATTTAAGATCAACGATCTTAAATGTGATCCTGCGCTAATTACCTTCTAAAGGCACAACATATTTGTGACCGAAACGGTTTTCATCCCATAAAAGCGCCTTACTCCAAGGTTTTATGAGAATAAACTCACAAAAAAGTAATCAAGGATGGAGAGTACTGATGAATGCATTAGTTGAACAACGTCAACAAGCTCAACTGCATTTTCAACAAGGTGAGCAGAATATTATAGTGGGTGATGCCGCTGCCTGCCCCTTGCCGCCAGAACAATTGGCTGCGCTAGACGCAGACTCTCCCTACGTAGTAGAAGTATTCGAAGGTGGTTTAACCGCTGTTGTATATCATTTATGTATTAATGGTCGCCATTACAACCTCAAGAAACGTCGCGCTCAAGCCTTAGTGCACAATGTGGATGGTGAAACCTCTTTTCTCAACGAAGTACAACGCCGCCGAGATATTCAAGCACTTAAAGACAAACCAAGCACAGCTAAAGCCTACCAACATATCGTAACCACCTTGTATGCCAACTATCGCCTTGGTTTTATGTTGTCACCTTGGATTGAAGGTAAACCATTGTGTAGCTTTAGTCGTGAGATTTTTAGGCAGATCTTCGACACCCAATTTGCTTTAGAACAAGCAGGTTTAATGGAGTGGGATTTATCTCCTGGCAACATCATTTACGACGGCCGACAAATCCACTTGTTCGACTTTGGTTACATGTATCCTTACGATCCATTAGAGCACTTTAATAGTGATGGCTTAGCAGCACCGGATTTTCACGCAGTAGAGCGCTTAGAAACGCGCAATGTATTTGGTTACCTGCTGCGCTATCAAGATGTAATGACCGCTGCCGACCAACTCGCGATTTATCGTGAGCTAAAAGAAGCCGCCTTAGATGTTTATACCCAAAAGCTCATTTGGCTAAAACAAAACTATGCTCAGCCTGCAATTATCCAATGGCAAACAGAAATTATTGAACGCTGGGAATATGCGTTAGACAACGAGCGTTCACTGAAAAATCTATTTATTGCAGAAAGCTTCCGCTCCCACTGTTTAGACATTGCCGACGACATTAGTGGCAAGAGCTGCACCCCAATGACCTTAAAGCGCATCGACAAAGTCATCACCATGGCTGCCACTGTTTATTTACAGCTTCAAAACAACGGCGCGCTGTTGTTTGACAACGCAGAGCTGGAGCAGGTCGACCTAATCAAAAAATACCAAGATTACCGTCAACTAGCGGCCCAGTACCAACAGAAATAAATTCTACAATTCAAACCGTTAAGCTTTATTTACAAAGGCATCAACTTATCTTGATGCCTTTGTGATGACAGGCTCACATTTCTGTACATTTTTTATCCTTCCTTTATGTTTTTTCTCTAACATTGCTATAGCCATGGCCAGCAGAATGATCTGCGCTGTGGTCGAACAACTATAACAATGATTAAAAACCACTAGCGTTGAGCGAATTTACAAAATTTTCGCCATAACCGGGTGGTTAAAAATACAGCAAGAAAAACAGTATAAGGAAAGGATCCATGAACAAGTTAACAATCGCTCTCGCGGGGGCGACGTTGCTGTCTGCGCCTGTGGCAGCCGAATGGAACTTTAGGGGTACGCCAAACCAATGGCAATCCACTCCCCTTGCGGTAGTTTCAGGAACCGAATACACCACTTGCCAAAGTTTTGGTAGCAATGACCCACGCTTTAAAATCGATCGCTTTGGCGACTGGAACGAAGCCTACCCTAGCGCCGATGTGCGGGTTGATGCTAACAAGAGCTATAACATTAGTTTTTTTAGCGACAGCAAAAATATAAGCACTACAGAAGTTGCAAGCTGTGGAGAGATAGAGCCACCAGAGGATAGCTGGTTCTATCGCGGTACTTCCAATGGTTGGACTGCCACAGCCATGACCAGCAGCGATAACCTAAACTTTTGTACTACCCAGAGTTTTGCTAACGATAACCCACGTTTCAAAATCGACCATTATGGCGATTGGAACGAAGCTTACCCAACAGCAGACTTTATAGTAACTGGCAATGCTAGCTACCAGATTTGTTTTAACGCCGATTCAAAACAAATCACTGCAACGCCAACCACCACAGAAGATACTCAAGCCCCTACAGTAAGCGCTAATCCTGCAGCGGGTTCTTACACCCAAGCTCAGCAAATCAGCTTAACTGTTAGCGATAATCAAGACAGTGCGCCCAATATCTACTGCACTACCGATGGCTCAATACCTACTCAAGCTTCACCGCTATGTAACAATGCAAACTTCACTGCTAGCGATGTCGTGGCCAGCGGCGTTGATTTAAGCCTAAAAGTACTTGCGGTTGATGAAAGCGGTAACTCCGCAGTGAGTAGTTTTGATTACACCATTAGCGACGCCCCAGCAGATACTTGGTACTTCCGCGGCACACCTAATGGTTGGCAAACCACTGCAATGACCACCAGCGATGGCAACAACTATTGCACCACTCAAAGTTTTGGCAGCAATAACCCGCGCTTTAAAGTGGATCACTTTGGCGATTGGACCGAAAATTATCCAAGCGCTGATGTAACGGTTAATCCAGATACCACCTACGATATTTGTTTTGATGCCAGCAGCAAACAAATCACCACAACAGAGATTGAAGGTGAAGACACAAAAGCCCCTGTGGTTAGCGCCTCTCCATCAGGCGGCCGTTACGCCACCGCGCAACAAATTAGCTTAAGTGTTAGCGACAACCAAGATCCAGCGCCTAAGCTTTATTGCACCACCGACGGCAGCATACCCACTACCACACTCAGTCAATGCAACCAACAGAGCTTTACCGCCGAAGATATCCTAGTTGATGGGATTGATTTGGTATTAAAAGTATTGGCTGTAGATGCCAGTGGTAATCAGGGTGTAACCACCTTTAACTACACCATTGACCCTAACATCACCAGCAGCGGCGACTTCCGTGAAGAAAATGTTTACTTCATCATGACCGACCGTTTTGCAGATGGTGATACGAGCAACAACAACATTTGGGGTGACGAGTACTTACCAAATGGTGAAGCTGATAAGTACAACACGAATACCAGCAAAACCGGTCCTTTGTCTTACTACCACGGTGGTGATTTCCAAGGCATTATCGATAATCTCGATTACATCCAAGACATGGGCTTTACCGCCATTTGGATTACCCCAGTGGTTAAACAGCCTGAAGGCCGCCGCTTTAACGCCAACGACGACTACGAGGCTTCCGCCTTCCACGGTTACTGGGGTTACGACTTCGATAAAATCGATCCGCACCTACACTCTTTAGGTAAAGACAATGATGGCTGGGCAGGTTTTGACGCCTTAGTGGATGCATTGCATTCGCGCGGCATGAAGATCATGCTCGACATCGTGGTAAACCACGGTCAGCCGGGTCAATCGGTAGTGGGCTCGAAGAGTAAATGGGCCGACCGAGCGCTAGAGATTAAAATGGATGGTCAAACCTGGAATTGGGAAACCAATGACCCTTACATGGATGGCGCTAAAAATGGCTTCTTTAGCTACGCCAGTACTGGGAATACCTGGTTGATCGACTTGCTCGATTTTAACGAACATGGTGACGATGACCAAAACGCGACTAAACATCTAATCAATGTGTATAAGCGCTTTATCGACCATGGCGTAGATGCTTTCCGTATTGATACGGTATCGTATATGACTGCCGATTTCTGGGAACGATTCACCCTAGAAATGGATGCTCATGCTCGTAGTTTAGGCAACGACAACTTCTACATGGCAGGCGAAGCATGGACAGGCGATCGCAAGTCGGCGGTTGATCTAATCTACAACGGCCAAGGCAAAAAATTCCATATGTTGGATTTACATGGTTCTTCCATGGACTTCCCAGGTTGGATGGGCAAAGCCTTTAGAGGGGAAGCAGGGTTTGACGACGGCAATGGCTACGCCCGTATTGCCGGTGCCGATGGCGATGCCTCTGGCATTTACGACCCAACCTATCTAGCTACCTTTGTAGATAACCACGATGTTACCCGCGCTAACGGTGTATTGAGTGAAACGCAATATCTCAATAATCTAAACTTTATCTACTTGTTCCGCGGTCTGCCGGTGGTGTTTTACGGCACCGAGGTGCTGTATTCAAGCTGGCCACACTACATTACCACCACCGAAAAAGATGATGTAGTAGCACGTTGGATGCTGGGCTCAGAAGGAATTAACTTCGCCAAAACTAACCAGCCAACGCTTTATAAGCACTTAAAAATGCTAAATAGCCTGCGCAGCTCTTCTGAAGCCATTCAAAAAGGTCAGCAAATCGACTTATTGCTAGATGGCGATCATGCTGCATTTGCTCGTGATAATGGGGCAGCTGTAGCTTACGTAGCTCTCACTAAAGGCAGTGGCTTTAGCTACACCTTTAATAACATGGCGAATGGTAGCTATCGTTTAATAACGCCAAATACCAACGCCGCCAGCTACAACGAGCAAACCATTACTGTGAGCGGCGGCAGCCACTCAGTAACGGTGCCAGCAAACAGCTTTGTGATTTTAGACAAACTATAAATCTCAATATTCCCACCTAGCCATTTTGCTCTGTGCGGAATGGCTGGGTGGATTAACTATGGAACAGTTAATATCATGAAAAAGACAGCATTAGTCATCAGCTTATTGGCAGCAAGCTCTGCCGCTCAAGCTGATTGGTTTTATCGAGGCACCAGCAACGGCTGGGCAACTAGCGCTTTAGAACTTGTTTCGGGCAGTGAATACCGAACTTGTCAAAGCTTTGGTGCTAACGATCCACGCTTTAAAATTGATCGCTTTGGCGACTGGAACGAAGCTTACCCAAGCGCAGATGTTCGGGTAGACGCCAACAAAAACTACGAAATTCGCTTCTTTAGCGACAGCAAAAACATCACCACCACAGAAGTGGCTACTTGCGGAGATGTAGAGCCACCAAAAGATAGCTGGTTCTACCGCGGCACTTCTAATGGCTGGGCAACAACAGAAATGGCCAGCACCGATAACGTCAACTTCTGTACTACTCAGAGTTTTGCCAACGATGACCCTCGCTTCAAAATCGACCACTACGGCGACTGGAACGAAGCTTATCCAAGCGCAGATTACACCGTTACCGGCAATGCCAGCTACCAAATTTGCTTTAACGCTGGCTCAAAGGCAATTACGGTCACGCCAGACGACGTTACGGATACTCAAGCACCGGTGGTTACTGCTAACCCAGCAGCCGGCTCTTACACCGAAACTCAGCAAATCAGTTTGAGTGTGAGTGATAATCAAGACAGCTCACCGTTGATTTACTGCACCACCGACGGCACTACACCAACAGCAGCTTCCAGCCCCTGTAACGATGCCAGCTTTACCGCCAGTGATGTAGTGAGCGATGGGGTAGATTTAAGCTTAAAGGTATTTGCCATCGATGCCAGCGGCAACTCTGCCTTAAGCACCTTTGACTACACCATTAGCGATGCACCGGCCGATACATGGTACTTCCGTGGAACCCCCAATGGCTGGCAAACCACCCTAATGACCAGCAGCGACGGTAATAACTACTGCACCACGCAAAGCTTTGGCAGCAACAATCCGCGTTTCAAAATTGATCATTTTGGCGATTGGACTGAAAACTACCCAAGTGCAGACGTATTAGTAGACGCTAACTCTACTTACCAAATCTGTTTCAACGCCACCACCAAAGCAGTAAGCACGGTTAAACAAGGCTGCGAGCCTAACTGCGGTAGCAACAGTGAAACCTTAGGCGCGGTTTACTCCGCAGACAGCACCACCTTTTCAATATGGTCGCCAGAACATAGCAATGTAAAAGTGGTGGTTGATGGGGTTGAGCACACGCTGCAAGCAGTGCCTGACTTCGCCGGTTACAGCCAAGTTTACCAGGTAACCGTTGCAGGCGACTTGCACTTAAAACCTTATACCTTCCTTATCAATGGCGTTCAGGTTCGCGACCCATATGGGAAGATGTCACAACCTGGTACTGGCGATTACGAAGCCATTAACATTGTGATGGACATGTCGCGCACCGAACCTGTTGGCGGTTGGGCTGCACGCCCAAGCTTAGTTGAGCGTGAAGATGCCGTAATTTACGAAGTGCATGTTCGTGACTTTACTATCGACCCAAGCTCGGGTGTAAGCGCTGGTAACAACGGTAAGTTCTTAGGCATGGTGGAAACGGGCACCACCATTAATGGTGTAAAAACCGGTATTGACCACTTAAAAGAGCTAGGCGTTACCCACGTGCAGCTATTGCCAGTGTATGACTTTGCCACCTGTGATGGCCTGCCAGACAGCGACCCTTGTTACAACTGGGGCTATGACCCTCGAAACTTTAACATTCCAGAAGATCGCTACTCGGCCGTTCCAACTAACTATGAAGAGCGAGCGCGTGAGTTCAAAACCATGGTGAACGAGTTCCACAAAGCTGGAATTCGAGTCATCATGGATGTGGTATACAACCACACCTATGATGATGAAATGTTTGAGAATATTTCTGGTCAATACTATACCGCCAGCGACTTATCTGGCACCGGTAACTCGATTAATGCTGATGTGCCAATGGTAAGCCGCATGATTCAAGACTCCTTAGAGTATTGGGTAGACGAATACGGCATCGATGGTTTCCGCTTCGACTTAATTGGTATTTTCTCTTATCAAGAAGTTGAAAAATGGGGTCGCCACTTAAACGATACCTTTGCAGACCGTAAGCTATTGATTTATGGAGAACCTTGGAACGGTTACGCAACAGATCCTCTAGAAGGTCAGCGAGTTCGTTACGGTACCACTCACCACTTAGCCGATGAAAACATTGGGGTATTTAATGGCGCTTTCCGCGAATCATTAAAAGGTTCAAATGACGATACTCGCACTGGTTACATGTTTAATAATGTAGATGCTGCTGAATCTGGCTGGGCGATTTACGATGGCTTTCAAGGTTCGCCCTACAACCCAAATGATGGTCGTAACAGCACCTGGTTCCGCAATTACGCGGCCGACCCAGAGCAAAGCATCAATTACATTTCGGCCCACGATAACTTTGGCCTTTGGGATAAGGTTTATTTAAGTACTTCAAGCAATGTGCAGCAAAATAGTTCGCATCAGGTGATTAGCTTTAATCCCCCTAGCGATTTAACCTACCCTAAACGAGTGGTTAATTTTGGCATGGGCATGATACTTACCAGCCAGGGCATACCTTTTGTACATGCCGGTGACGAGTTCCTGCGCACCAAAACCAATAACCAGCAAATTAGTAACCCATCAGCTTGGAACTATAGCGCTCATGGAGGTACGCATAATACCTACAACGCACCAGATAGTTTCAATGCAATTCGTTGGTCCAACAAAGCAGATAACATCGCTACCTTTAACTACTTTAAACAACTTATTGAGTTGCGCCGTAAACATGCGGGCTTGCGCATGAATACCAGCCAAGAAGTTGCACAGTACTTAAATGTTAGCCGCCCGGACCAATTTGGTGGACAGGTGATAACAGGCCACATCACCGATCCTAGCGACAGCCATAACCTGTTTATTGTATATAACAGTGGTAATAACCAAACGGTAAGTTTACCTGCAGGCAGCTGGACTAAGGTAGCCGATGCCAATGGAGCCGTTAATGCTGGCAACGTATCTGGTAGCACCGTGGTAGAAGGCACCGCAGTTACCATGTTTACTCAAGCTAAATAAATAACACTAGCCCTTATAACTCAAAGCCCAAGTGATTCACTTGGGCTTTTTACTTGCAACACTATTTGTAAAACAACGAGTCAAACTACCTACAAACATCTAAAGCAGCGTTAAATCGTTGTAAAAAATCAGGCCGCTGTTCTAGCCATTCGGCAGAGAAATAACTCGATAGATTAGCTTGGCTTAGGTGGCGAGTTTCAATGTTGCGAGTAACGTGCCCGTGGCTTTGTTCATGTGCATAAATTTCGTGGGGCGCCACTATCGCGTCGATACGTTCTAACTGCAATAATTCAAACAAAATATGGTAGTCATAGCGGGTATGAATATTGGGGTATTCGTGCTTGGATAACCAACGGTGCATCGCCGAGCCATGCAATACACCTATTTTCAGCCCTTTCATTTCAGGGCTGTGCACTTCGGTATCAATCTTTTGCACACTAAAAAGACTGCGATAAGTAACAATCAAAGGCTCACTGGCAATGGCAAGCTGGTCTCTTTCTGCGGTACGGTTTAACACAAAAACACCATCAAATAATCCCGCCTGCAGCTCCTTAAATGCACGATTAATCGGCCTAACGTCAACCTGATAAGGCTGCCCCAATTCAATTAAACTGCATTGCATCACATCAATCATTGAGCCACTTAAAGCATCACCATTCACCACTTGATAGGGAGGCAAGTGATGAGTAGCCAAACGCAGAGTATCCGCTTGGCTTAGCGCAGAGCCAGCTAGCAACAATCCTAAGCAACACCATCCTATGCACTTAACCAAACAATTATCCTTCAAAATCCAGTTGGTAGCTCTTAAATATTAGTCGTTTAAGTAAGCACCTATGGCTTTTTTTTAAGCTCAAGGGCTTTTTTTTAAGCTCAAGGGCTTTTTTTCAGAACGTGACCGCAGACACGCTTAAAAAATCTGTTAATAGAACAACCAAGTTTCATAATTTCTTATAACAAATTTAACGAATAAGCTTTAAGCATCTTGAACATTTTTTCAGCAAATGTGAGCTGTAGGGCTGATATGTTCAAGGTAGAAGTGAACGCCGTTCTCTTCAGGCCTAGTAATGTGTCAATGCATTACTAGTAGCATTTTCCTTTCCTTTCTGGATGAATTACCAAGACCCGCCTTTTACGGCGGGATTTTTTTGCTTGAAGCTCCGCCTTAATTACAATATTGTCATTATCATCTTTGAGACGCTTAACTCAGCCTTTGACAAGGAATTTAGATAAGCGTGACAGAAATAACAAATCACCAAGAAAGAGATTCTTATTCCCTTTAAAACGCGTATTTTTGAAATGGAAGTAGTTACTTAGCCGATTCAGTATGAAAAAAATCACCGATACCGAACTAATTAGAAGTGCCAATCGCCGAGACATTATTCAAACTCTGCGCCTCCATGGTGAACTGGCACGTGTAGAAATTGGCGACCACACCAAATTAAGTCCCGCAACCATCACTTCAATCACCTCTGAGCTGGTTCAACAAGGCTTAATTATTGAGCAGAATGTAGTGCTAGATCCCAGCGGTGGACGCGGTAGGCCAAAAGTAAAACTACAACTGAATAACCAAGCAGCCTTCTATCTAGCCATAAAGCTATCGATTAACGAAGTGCGCTTTATGCTGGGAGATACCTCTGGCACCATCGTTGCGCAAGCGACTCAAGCAATGTTAACGGTCACGCTAAACCAAGAACAACTGGTTGATGCCCTGTCTAAAGCCATCGAAGAGTTTATTCAGCATAATGAGGTTAAACGCAGTAAACTGCGCGGCCTTGGCTTAGCAGTGCAAGGGGTTATAGAAACACAAGGTAAGGGCATATTGTGGAGCCCGGCCATCAAGGGTAAGCAGCTGGAACTGGTTGAGCAACTGCAGCTCAAAAGTCAGCTACCGGTGTTTATTGCCAACGACGCTAATTGCCTCGCCGTTGCCTTAACTCAACTGCCTAAATACAGCAAACTGGATAATCTAGTTGCTATCCAATTAGGCTATGGGGTTGGCATGGGCTTAATTGTTAACGGCGAGCTTTATCAAGATGCCAGTGCTGCCACTACCGAATTTGGCCATACCAAATTTAGTTTAAATGGCCCGCAATGCCGTTGTGGCGGTCGAGGTTGTATCGAGGCCTATGTAGGTGATTACGCGATTTACCGCGACGCCAGTGCCATTTACAACTTGCCACCCACCGACATGCTGCACCCTTCAGAAAAACAGATGCTCGACTTAAACCAACTGACCGAGCAAGACAATCCAGCAATGGCGCAGATTTTCTCCCAAGCGGGTACCGTGTTAGGCATGGGTTTAGCCAACATAATGGCACTATTTAACCCACAAAAAATTGTTATATCTGGTCCGGGAATTCGCGCATACGAACACATGAAAGAGTCGATGCTGCGCACCTTACACGACAACTTGTTGCCTTACCACCAAGCTGAGAACGTGGTGGAAAAACACAATTGGGACGAAGATATGGCGGGCCTTGGCATGATAACCATCATGCAGCAACATACCGACTAAACCACTAAGCAGAAAAAAGGGAGCGGCAAGCTCCCCTGTTAGTTGCGTTTCGTTTAAGCGCGAGAGAATAGGCGTTTGCTTAAGTAATGCCCCAATAACATGCTCAACAAAAACCAATAAATAGCAGCTTCTCCACGCAGCAAACTGGCCACCGCAGGCCCAGGGCAAATTCCTACCATTCCCCAACCAACACCAAAGATAATCGAGCCAATGATCAGTTTAGGGCTAATCGCTTTAAGCGTAGAGCATTGAATAGGCTCGCCATTTACCGCATGGCTTCTTGGTTTAATCAGAAAATGATAAAAAGGTACAAACACCAATAAGGCACCACCTATAACAAAGGCCAAGCTAGCATCCCAATTGCCGCTTACATCTAAGAAGTTAAGCACTTTATAGGGGTTAACCATTTGCGATACATTCATGCCCAAACCAAATAATAAACCGGTGATTAAGCCAACCACTACTTTAAACATAAGCACCTCCTGCTAACCAAACCACAACCGCAGCACTAAGCATGAATACCATAGTGGCTACAATAGAGCGCAGCGAAAAACGGCCAATGCCGCAAATGCCGTGGCCACTGGTACAGCCATTTGCTAGCTGGGTACCAACGCCAACCGCAAAACCACCAGCCAGCAGCCAAGTTAATGAATAGTTAGGTAAAGCGGCTTCGCTTAAACCCAGCAAGGGGTTAAACAATAAACTCGCAGCCATCGCAGCAATAAACGCTACTCGCCATGGCCATTCACTCTTTGATGCACCAAAAATCCCGCCTAATATGCCGCTAATACCACCTGTACGGCCACTAAGCAGCAATAGCAATGATACCGACAGGCCTAACAACATTCCGCCAACTAAGGCGCTCCCAGGGCTAAATTCGGTCATTAATCTCTCCACTATTTAATCAATTACAAAATTGCTGCTGCAAACTAGCTAACAAGCTTTTCACTCTAGTGTCAGCCAAGGAATAAAACACCGTTTGCGCCTGTTTACGCACTGCTACCAAGCCTTGTTCTCGCAGCACTTTTAAGTGCTGAGAAAAAGCAGATTGACTCTTGTTACTGTGAGCCAATAGCTCCCCTACACTCATTTCCCCATCGCACAATAAACACAACACAACTAAACGATCTGGATGAGCAATGGTTTTGAGATAGTCGCTAACCACACTAGCTTGCTCATGCAACACT